>JBOHCP010000013.1:0-20172 GCA_050698875.1 Streptosporangiaceae bacterium
CAAGGCTCGTTTCTTTGAATTGAGGATGGTAACCCAATTCTCTCGAGAAACGGGCCTCTTTTCACGTAAGCGCGCCGGGGCGCGCGCATCCAATTTGGCTATTATCCAGACTCGTGAATAACCCTCAAGGTCACCAGGAATCACAATCATTACTATCTCGCACTTCGACGCCATGATCCGGCGGAGAGTTCTCGAGCTTGCCGTCAGACCGCGCTGACGAGGCTCGCATGTGCGGCCGGGTCCGTAATCCCTCATGACGAGAAACGAGCCCACGCGGCCTGCCGGCCGCCCGGCTGCATATGCAACGGGGCTGCCGGCCGGTCCTGTATATACGCCCGGCGCTTACTCGGTGGCCTTCGGGTGGCCGGTTCCGGCGTGCACGATCCAGACGGTGCGCGTCTCGTCATCGACCAGGTACCAGATCCGGGCGGAGCCCGTTACCTCGATCTGCCACTGCTCCAGCTCGCGGTCGCCGAACTTGCGGGTGGCGAGGTCGTAGCGGAGCTGCTGGTGCCGGCCGTCCTGCGGAGGCCGCGGGTTTGCGCGCATCACCTGCCAGGCATCGCGGGTATTTCCCGGTGCCTGGCGGCACAGGTCTTCCCAGCCTCGGGCCGCGTCGCTGGTGCCGTAACGGATGTCCCACTCCCGAGGCCCGGGTGGCGGCGCGACGCGTTCCCTGCGCCTGGGGCTCATCCCGCCGGGGCTTCCGGTTCGGTTGCGCGGCCGTGGTCAGAGCCGTCAAGCGCCGTAGTGAGCGCCTTGCGCAGCGCCGGGTCGGCGTGGATCTCGGCCGTCGCACGCCACGCGTCGACGACCGGGACGACAGGGGCCATGTTGCCCATGTCCGCGGCGGCCAGGGCAATCTCAGCGAACTCGGCGGCGAAGTCGCGGGCTGCCGGGGCGGGCAGGAACCGCATCCACGGGAACGCGGCCGGCAGCGACCGCAGGACCGCGGGCTCATCGGTGCGCAGCATCTCAGCGAAGATCCTCGCCGCGGCGATAGCGGCCTGCTCGCCGGCCTCGGCACGCTCCGCCGACTCCAGGACCAGGTCCTCGCCGTCCCGGCGTACCAGGCGGAGCCGGCGTCCCCGGGTGCTCTCCAGCTTGTCGAGCGTCTCCCGGGAGTGCTGGATCAGCTGTGAGAACGGGATTTCCTCAGCGATGCTCATACCCTGAGCGTACCCGTGTTCTGAACTAGTTAGTAGGTTAGAACGGCGGCTCGTCGGAGAACCCGCTGTCAGCCGGCCCAGCGGCCCACGGGTCGTCCGCAGGCGCGGCCGGGGCGCCCGAGCGGCTGGCTTTCGTCACCTTGGCTGAGGCGTTCCGAAGCGACGGGCCGACGTCATCGACCTCGACCTCGTACACGGTCCGCTTCTCGCCCTCCCGCGTCTCATACGAGTGCTGCTTGAGCCGCCCCGTGACGATCACCCGCATGCCGCGCTGCAGGCTCTCCGCGCAGTTTTCAGCGGCCTGGCGCCAGACGTTGCAGGACAGGAAGAGGCTGTCTCCGTCCTTCCACTCGTTCGTCTGCTTGTCGAGATAGCGGGGCGTCGAGGCGACCCGGAACGTCGCCACCGCCATGCCGGCCGGGGTGTAACGAAGCTCAGGATCGCTGACGCAATTGCCGATGATCGTGATGGTGGTGTCGCCTGCTGCCATCGTCGTGCTCCTCTCGGGTTGTGAGCCCGGTCGGCGTCACGGGCCGCCGGCCGGACGTTCATGCGCGCACCGCGCCGTACATGGCCTTCATGCTGCTCGCGATGCTCTGCCAGGCGTTGAGTTCCCGCTCGAGCGCCCGAGCGGTCCTCTCGCTATGGCGGTAGGTGATCTCGGCGATCTCGGCTTGCTCCCGCTCGGCACGGTGGCGAGCTCGGCGCTGAATTTGCGTTCGTGCACCGGACCCTCGGCGCCGAGGTAAGCCTTCGCGTAGGCGACGTCGTAGCAGCAGGTAGCGCAGCTGGCGGCTGACCTCGGCGACCACGGCTGCGGTGTCGCCGTCGGTGACCTGGCAGCCGAGGATGTGCCGTGCCGCAGCGGCATCGATCGCGGCGCTGACTACCGGGCAGAAGTCGTGCCACGTCAGCGCGATCGGCCCGGTCACGGTGCGGTGCTCAGTCATCGTCGTCCCCGTGCACCGGGCACCGCGGGCACGGGATGATCACCCGCGGGCCGGCACCGTCCTGCTGGTATGCGATGCACCGGCAGCCCCGGCCGCGGAGCTCATCTAGCGCGGTCACAGCTGCTCCTCCCGGTGCCGCTGGCGCTGGGCTTGCCGGTCAGAAACAGGACAGGCGGAATGCTGCCACGGACGGCCCGGCGGCTTCGTTATCTCCGTGCCCGCGTAGATGGGCACCGTGCAGCCCGGCCTTCCGCAGGTGCCCTGGTACGCGGCCAGGCGGACCGGCCACACCGGGGCACCCGCGGTCACGTCGTGCTCCTGGTACTGGCGGCGAGCTGGCCGACCAGGTCCATCGCCGCGTCCCGCACATCGCCCTGCAATACGTCAGCCAGGGCGTTACGCGCCGCGCCGACCGTGCCGGTCGTGCCCAGCGCCACCGACGCGCACAACGCGGCCCGGCGCTGCAACCCGGCGCTCCGCTCGGCGAGCTGACGGGCCCGGTCGGCGAGCTCGCGGTTGGTGGTGGTGCTACTCATCGGTGCTCCGCCTCCCGGTCATGTGGCCCGGCGTCTCGTGGCGCGAGCCGGGCCCGAGCCCGGCCCATCTGATGCAGTGACGGCGGCGGGCTCGAGCGGCCGCACGTATCCACGACGCATCAGGCCCGCGACCTCGCCGAAGGTCAGTTCACCGGCGTTGCTGCGCTTGCCCCGTCGCCTGGCGGCCGGACTGGCGGTCACCGGGACACCTCCGCGGCACGGTGCCGGTATGCCTTCTGCCGGCATGCCGGCGAGCAGTACAGACCATCAGAACGCGGCGGAGTGAACAGCTCGCCGCAGAACTGGCAGGTGCGATTGCGGCGGCGGGTGAGGCGCTGGCGCCGGTGCCGGGCGTTCCCGGCCGCCGCCGCGCAATTGCGGCAGTAGCCGGCCCAGCGGCCTGCGGTGATTGCCTGCGACCCGCGGGCGGGTGACTGGCCGCACTCCCTGCACCGCCAGCGTGACGGTTGATCAGCGCCCGCACGCGAACTTGCAGCAGCCGTAACGGGTGCTGGCGGCGGGATCTTGCGCAGCAGCACGTCACGCGCCCACGCCAGCTCGGCGACCTCGGGGCGCTGCATCGCCAGCGCCCCGGCCGCCGACTGCAGCGAAGGCACCGCCGAGTACGTCGACTCGGTCAGGTCCGGATGCACCTGCCGCAGCCGTGCCCGGAACGCTGACCGCACCACGTCCTGGCTGGCCGGGCGCGCGTCCAGGCCGAGGATCCGCAGCACCAGCGAGTCCGGCGGCTCCGGGTAGCTGCCGAGAGCCGGCAGCCCGAATAGGCCGCCGAACAGGTCGGTGAACACGTTCTCGGCCGTCATCATGGCCTCTCGGCCAGTTCGCGCTCGCGTGCCATCTGCATCAGGCTGGGCGGTACCGGGATCGGCTGGTTGTAACTACGTCGCATCAGCTGCCTGATCTCTCGCAGCCGGTCCGCCTCGTCCGGTGCCGGGCGCGTGCGCGGCCGGGCGGACTGGGTGCGACGGGCACGGCGGACTGCGCGGGCGGCGGCCCACGCCGGGGTCACCGGGACACCGCCGCGTCCGTGAACTGTGGCGCGCCCGGGGTGCCGGGGGTACCTGCCATACGGGCGGCAGTCTGTTCGGCCGGGATTTTCGTTTCCCTGAAGCGTCCAGCCGGGTCCTGGGCTGGCGGCCAGCCCCACAGCTGCCAGTCCCGGCCCGATGCGTGCCGGGTTACCGCCACCAGTCCGCGGGCCGCCGGGTCAAGGCAGCCCCCGGTGACGCCCGCGAAGTGACGCTCGAACGCCGACACTGAGGTTAAGTTCCGCCCGCAGGCGGCGCACTGGCAGGACCGGCTGCCCGGCGGCACCGGCCGGTCATCCCGCGGCTGGCAGCCGGCGCAGAAGGCTGAGTGCGCCCCGGCGTAGCCGTTACCCGCAGGCCGGGCGTGGCAGGCGAAACAGGACGGCCCGGTCACCGGGACACCGTCGTCATAACGACCACGCCGACCGCGACTGTGGCGACGAGCACCACCGCAGCGAATACCAGGTCGTTCCGCCAGCAGTGGGCAAACAGCACGACCAGGCGGGCACGGCCCGCGGCAGGGGCGGTCACCGGAGACCCGCCAACACGATCAGCGGCAGTCGCTGCCAGTCGGCTGCGAGCCTTCGCATCTCTTTCCACGCGACAGGGATGATGCGAACTCGGTCGATGTCCGGGTCATACCAGTGGAAGCGGCCGGTGGACTCTCCGTCGTGGAGTTCTGGCTTGAGCTCGGAATCGTCGCGGGGCCACATAGCGCGGAGCGAAGACTTCACGAGCGCCCCGGTCCGCGGATCCTGCCCTACAACCCAGATCTGCTCATCGCGAAACGGTGGTGCTGACCCGTCCGGATTCATGCGCCCGAACGCGTGGATGGCGTGCGACCCGACGTAGTCCAGCTGCTTGTAAACCGAAAGCGTGACCTGCCGCGAGCCGACCATCAGGGTGCGGACTTCGGCGGTGAGCACCTGGACGTGAGCGTCGCGCTGACCGTTCGGTGTGCTGCCCGTGTCGAGGCCGACGCTGCCGTGGCAGGCGCATGAGCAGGTGTCGTCGCCGGGGTGCGGGCCGTGGCCTCCGTGGTGGCAGTCCGGGGCGGTGTTGCCGGTCATCTAGTTCTCCTTCGCGGTGACATTGCGGGTCGGCTGTCACCTTTGGTGTCACCGCCGCAGATACGCGCTGACCTGCGCTGACGCGCGCAGGTGACATCGGTGACAGGGGTGACAGGGGTCACTGGTCACCTCCGTGACCAGGCGCGAAGTAGTGGCCGCGCTCATCGGTGTCGATCTGCGCCTCCGCCACCATGCGGCGCACCGTCTGCTTGACCGTGGCGAGCGCTATGCCAGTGCCCGCTGCGATAGCGGACGGGCCGTCACCATCGTGCGCCTTCAGCCAGCGGAGCACCTCGGCCCTGGTGCCGCCCAGCAGTACCTCGTCGGCCGGCACGTCCGACATCTGCCACGTGCCGATGTCGGCAGCGAACGTGAGGGCGTAGTCGGCCTCCTCGATGTCGCGGCCGGTGACCTGGAGCAGACCGCCCGCCTCACCGCGCATCCGGCGCAGCAGCAAAATGGCGTCGGCCGCCCCGGCGATGCCCTGCGTGCCCGAGACCTCGTCCAGGAAGTCTGCCGAGCCCATCTTGCGGGTGTGGTGCAGCACCAGGAACGGCACGGCAGTGGCATCGGTGACGGCCTTGATCGCGGCCAGCGTCCGGTAGTCGGCGTCATACCTCGGCTCGTCTGGGCGCGCCGGGGCCCTCACTCGGGCCAGCACGTCGATGATGACCAGGCGGGCACCGTGATGGCTGTCCAGCCAGGCGCGGATGTGACCGGGCGCATCCGCGCCCGCGTCGATCGTCACGGTTAGCGCGGGCGGCGGGTCAGCACCTGCCAGGATCTTGTTCAGCCGTTCCTGGAGACGGCGGCCGGTGTCTTCCAGTGCCAGGTAAAGCACATCGCCCTGCTTGACCTGCTGGCCGAGCGTCAGGCCGCCGGATGCGATGGCCACGGCAGTGCCGTACGCCAGCCACGACTTGCCGGCTTTCGGTGCGCCGCATAGCAGGGTCAGACCGTCCGTGATGATGCCGGGCACAGCCCAAGGTCGGATCCGGGAATGTGTCGGCGATGAGCTCGGGCGCGGTTCAGGTGACGCGACGCGGTGACCTTGGCGACACCTGACCCCTGTCACCCCTGTCACCCCTGTCACCATCGTCACCGGTCCGACGTTTGCGCTGGCCAGGCTGCTCTTCGGGCGGTGACACCGGCGGTGACACATCTCGTGCCGTGTCACCGGGCCGGGCTGCGGCCTCCGCTGCCTGACGTGCCTCGTCCGGAGTCGGCGGCTTAGTCACCGGGTCACCCCCAGGACGCCCAGAACCTGCTGCCTGGCGTAGGACTCGCCGCCGCGGATGCCAGCCGCCACGGCGGCCTCGACAAGCTGCTCCGCAGCTTCTGCGTCATCGACCTCGCCCGCCTCGGCCATCTCCCTGACCCGGAACGCAGCCCACACAAGCGGACCGGTCCGGTCGCCCGGCTGAGAAGCGCGGACCTTGGCGACGATCGCGTCGAGCCGCCGGCCTGGCGCGCCCTGCGGAACCGGACGGTCGTTGCGGCGAGCCTGCTGCCGTGCTGCCGGGCGCGGGTCTGCCAGTTCTGCGAGCCAGCCGGGCAGCGGTACCGGAGACGTGTCATCGACCATCTCGTACGGCTTGCCGCCCCGGACCACAGCCTGCGCGGCAGGGTCATCCGAATAAGCGCGCTCGTCCAGCACGGAACCGGGAGCCAGCACGAAACCGCCCGATCCGCGGACGTCGATCAGCGGCATTGCTCGCACTGTTGCGGATGACCCGGTCGGCTGGCGCGACGAACACGAGGTGCCAGCCGTCGAGCGGTGTCCGGATCGTCCGGGTGGTCGGCCAGGGCTGCCCGGCCCACTCGCACAGGATCGCCAGCACGTCCCGGCCGTCCGTGACACCGGGGATCGACGCCCAGTCGGGCGGCAGATCGCCATGGTGGTGACTGTCCAAGTCGATCACGACGAACTGCCGCTTGCAGGCGCCACCGATGTTGTGCTGGCCCGATGGCCAGTAGCGGCCGACGCGTTCGGGGTCGGCGCAGGCGAGCTGCTCCCAGCCGAGGTGCCCGTTCCGGCACCGGCCGATCCCCCCGCAGTCGCGCTCAGGGTGGTCGGGCACTGCCGGGCGCTTGTCGCGTGGTCGGCCCGGGAAGACCGCCCAGCCCTCCGCCGCTGCGGCAACGGCTGCGTCCCTGGTGCTCATGCCGCACGTCCCGGCTGAGAAGGCACCAGGTAGTCGCCTGCCCTGTCGATCTTCCGCCGGCCGATGAGCATCCCGACCGCGGCGTGGACGTCGGCGTGGTCCGCGTCGAGCATGCCGACGAGCTGCTGCTCGGTGAGCGCATTCTCGGCCTCGACCATGGCTGGGATCTGCCGGGCCAGCCGCCACTGCGCCGGGGTCATGCCGCAACTCGCTCAGCTAGTTGAACGTTGAAGTTCCCGATGCCGTGATATAGCCTTGCAAGCGACTTAGCTTTGCGGGCTTGGTCTTCGGGGCGGCTTTCCGGGCTGGTTACCTGGGGGCCGCTTCGCTCGTCAGGCGCCATCCTCGCCCCCGTCCTGTGCAGCGAGCGCTGCCCTGGCCTCGGCCCAGGTCTTGGTCAGGTCACCGGCCACAGCCTTGACCAGACTGTCCAGGTAGCGCTGGCGCCGTTCGTCCCGCTCTGCGAACCGGGCAGTCAGCTCCGCGTTTGCAGTCGCGTACCTCTGCATCTCGGCCAGGGTGCTGTCGTCGGTGAACCGTGCGAACAGCGCCATCTGCTCGAACGACTCGGGCAGGATGCCCGCCCCGGACTCGCCGCGCGCCGACGCCAGCTCGGAGTCCGTCCGCGGGTCATATGGCCGCTCGTTGTCGGCTGCCGGATAGGGCGGGAATCCCGCGTTCACAAGGTCTGTCCAGCACTCGTATTGTGAAGTTGCCTGCGCGATTTGGGACTCGCACGGATACGCCTTCGCGGCCCGCAGGCGGTGCTGAGCATCGCGTCTGGAGAACTTCCGCCCGGCCTTGCGGGCGGCCTGCTCCAGCGTCGCGAGCACCCCGTTTCGCAGGTTCCCGGCCGCAGTGGTGGCGGTGTGATCGCACACCAGATACCGGCCGTACTCCCACCGCTGCCGGATGGTGCCGGCGCGCGGCATCCTGCCGCCCGCTGAGCGCGGGCGGGCCGGCTGACTCTCGTGCTCGGTGGTTCGCCACGCAACATGGCTCCCTCTTCGGACGGACGGGGCTAGCGGGCCTGCGGCCCGGACAGGTTCAGGCGGCGTGACCTCGGCGCAGCGCCTCGCTCGTCGTCATCACTTCGTCGGTCAGCAGCGGCATCACGGTCTGGTACGCGCGGAGCACGGCCGCGAAGTGGACCTTCGCGCCCTCGATCGCGTTGTCCCGGCGGGCCTGGGCGATGGCAAGGTGGTTGACCCAGTCGTGCCGGGTCATGTCGCCCTGCGACCGGAAGGTTCCCGGCGTGACGTCCAGGGCGACGGGCAGGCCGGGGAACAGCACGCCCTGGTCTGCCTGGCCGGCGGCGCCCTGGCGGCGCAGCCACCTGGCAAGCGCGCGGTGCGCGTGATCGGCGGCAAGCCCGGTCACCGCAGCCCGGTCGGTGACGATCGCGCCGGTCAGCGCCGCCGTGGCTGAGTCGCGGCTGATCTCGCCGGACAGCAGCCGGGTGCCCAGTCCGGCGGTCTTCTCTGCCAGCCATCGGGGGGATCTCATGACGACCTCCGCAAAGGGATGACGTTCGAATCGGCGCTGTCACATCCGGGTGTCACAAGCTCGCCCCGGCGGGGCAGGTTTGTGACAGGCAGATGTGACAGCCTGGCTTGTGCTTCGCCCCGCCTGGCGAGGTCGCGGCGCACCGTCTCGTGGCTGACCGCGAGCCTGACCGCGATCTGTCGCAGCGACAGGCCCTCAGCGCGCAGTCGCGCTGCTGCGGCCATCCGGCGTGCGGGGTCCCGCAGGTGCTTGCGCCGGTAACGGCGGACCATGTCACGCAGCCGGCTGCGGCTCGGTTCGGCGGGCACGCCTCGTCCGGGTGTCGATGTACTCGTCGACATCGTCGCTCCGGACTCGCGTCTTGCTCTTGCGGCTGCCTCGCTGGGCAATGTCGACAGCCGGCAGCTCGCCCGACGCGACCAGCCGGTAGACGTGATTGAGGGAGCAGCCCAGCCGCTCGGCCGCAATTGGCAGTGGCAGCAGGCTGACCGGCGTTTTCTGACCCGTCATCTTCGGAAAGCCTCACTGTCTTGTCGGACCTACCTGCGCTCGTAGATACGACCGCTCCAGAGAGCATGATGCCCCAGGCCTTGCCAAGATGTCAAACACGTCTTAGCATGTCGATTCTACAGACGGCGTGTGGTGCGAGCCGTACCGTCCCCTGTAGCTTGTCGTTATGACTACTGCCCGGCCGAGCGACCTGATCGGACGCCGCGTCAAGGAGGTGCGCACCGAATATGGCTGGACGGCTAACGACCTCGCCAGGCAGTGCGCAGCGGCCGGAGCTCCTGAGATGACGACCTCCGTCATTGCGAACATCGAGACGGGACGGCGGGACGCGTCGGGTCGCCGTCGCCGGGACGTTACGGCAGACGAATGGCTGATGCTGAGCCACGTGCTGGGAGTCACGCCGGGCGAACTCCTGGCCGACGCAGACAGGCGGTCAGACATAGCGCTGACCGACAAGATCGCAGTACCAGCGATACGGTTGCTCGGCTGGCTAGCTGAGACCGAACCTGCACCGGTCGCGGCGCTCCTCGCCGGCCTGGCGGTGTGCGGGTCGTGCGGAACGCTGCTGCGGACGCGGATGGAGAACCGGTCCGGTGCAGACGTGCGCGTCTACTACTGCCCGAACAAGAAAGACCCGGTGCCTGCCGTTCGGGACGCCTCGCTGGTCGACGAGTTCGCAGAGTCGCTGGCGACTGCGCGCTTGCTGCAACCCGATGTCCCAATGGGCGGCGAGGGCTGGCTGACATTTCCGCTGCGCTTCCGCAGGGAGATCGCCGCCCTGCTGTTCTCGATCGTCCGACTCATGCCGGCTAACGACTGGTCGGATGAGGCCGGCAAGCTCCTGCCGGACACGGTTGAGTTCACGTGGGCTCGCGACGTCGACCCGGAGGTGACCTGATGGCCTACGTCCGCCGGTTGCCGTCCGGCAAGTGGCAGGCCACCGTCCGCGACCGCAGCGGCAAGCGGCACACCGCCACTGACCCGCTCAAGGGCGTCGTCCGCAAGTGGGCAGCCGAGCAGGAGGCGGCCGTTGCCCGCGGCGCATTCCGCGATCCGCGGCTCGGCGACATCAAGGTCGGTGCCTGGCACGACCGGGTGTCCCGCGTCCGCGGCATCGAGGCCGTCACGCAGGCGAAGAACGCGTCCCTCTGGCGAACGCACTGCAAGGGCCACTGGGAGGACTGGCCGATGTCCGCAGTGGCCCGGCTGGAGGCGCAGGCCTGGGCCGACCAACTCGGGTCGACTCGCAGGGCGCGGCACCAGGGACGGGCAGTGCAGTCCGGAGACAAGGACGTGCCGGTCCTCGCCCCGGCCACGATCCGGGACATCGTTTTCCTGATGTCGAACCTGTACAAGCTGGCGATGCGGGAGGACCCGCCGCTGGTCATCTCCAACCCGTTCAGCGACCTGGAGCTTCCGGAGGTCCGACCGCATGGTGTCGACTTCCTCGAGCGCGACGAGGCCGAGGCGCTATACGCGGCCGTGATGCTGACCGCCGGGCCGGGCATGCGGGTCTACGCCGAGCTCGGCACGACGGTCGGCCTGCGGACCGGCGAGATGAACGGCCTGCACGGGCACAGGGTCGACTGGCTCCGCTCGCAGATCACCGTCGTTGACGTCATGACCAGGCTCGGGCTGCGCGAGCACCCGAAGTCGAGGAAGTCGCACCGGGTCGTCCCCGTGCCTGCGCACATCCTCGAGGGCATGTCGCGGCTGATGGCCGCGCGGCCGCGCGACTCGCTGGTGTTCACCGCGCCCGGGGGCGGCCCGGTCACCGACGCTCACTTCCGCAACCGCGCGTGGAACCCGGCCGTCGATGCGGCGCGCCTGTGCGGAAACCCGGCGCCCGGGGCGGGGCAGGAGTACCGGGCCGGGGCGTGCACACCGCTCGCATGCGATGACCCGAGGCACAGGATTCGCCGTTCCCGCCGCGGGTCATGCGGCACACTGCGGCATCGTGGCTGGTGCAGGACGGTGTGCCGCTGTACGACGTCCAGGCGCTCCTCGGCCACGAGGACTACGCCACCACGCAAGCGGTACGCTCACCTCGCGCCCGGCGCTCACGGCAAGGTCCGCGAGTCCTGGGCGCGAGGTTCTGACGCACGTGTGACGCACGACGCGAAGGAGGGCTGCCCCTCATGACGAGAAACAGCCCTCTGACCTGGGTCGGGGTGGCCGGATTTGAACCGGCGGCCTCTTCGTCCCGAACGAAGCGCGCTGCCAAGCTGCGCTACACCCCGCCGACCGCCCGAGAAGTCTAGCTGATCCGTGGTACCAGCGTGAGCAGCGTAGCCTCCGGCCGGCAGCAGAACCGGACCGGAGCATACGGCGAGGTGCCAAGGCCGGCCGACACGTGCAGCCAGGGCTCGCTGTCGGCGCCGGTGCCGGGGTAGCGGTGCAGTCCGCTGGCCAGGTCCCTGGGAATCCCGCAGTTGGTCACCAGCGCGCCGGTGCCTGGCAGCCGGATCTGGCCGCCGTGGGTGTGCCCGGCAAGCAGCAGATCGAAGCCGTCGGCAGCGAATAGGTCGAGCACCGCGGGCTCCGGCGAGTGCAGCACGCCGAGACGCAGGTCGGCGCTTCGGCCTGCCACGCCTTCTACAGTTTCGTATCGATCTCTGGCGATATGGGAGTCGTGGACGCCAGCGACCTCGACGTCATGCTCGCCTACCTTCAGTCGCGCCCGCCGATTGCTGGCGTTGAACCAGCCCGCGTTCTCCATGCCCCCGCCCAGCTCGGCCCAGGGCAGGTCATCGACGTCTCGGGCGTGCTCGTCCGCGCTGGTGCGCCACAGATAGCGCGCCGGGTTGCGGGGCTTGGGCGAATACAGGTCGTTGGAGCCGTAGACGAAGACGCCGGGCCGGTGCAACAGCGGCCCGAGGGCGGCGAGGAACGGGCCGACCGCCTGCGGATGCGCGATGGAATCGCCGGTATTCACCACCAGGTCTGGCTCCAGCGCGTCGAGCGTGCGCAGAAACGACATCAGCCGGTGGCGACCCGGAGTGAGGTGCGCGTCCGAGATGTGCAGGATGCGCAGCGGTGCCACGTCCGCCGCTAGAACCGGCACCTCTAGCTGCCGCAGAGCAAACCAGTTCCGCTCGATGACCGACGAGTAACCCAAACCCGCGGCGCCGGCTACCGCTGCGGCCTTGAGGAGGGTTCGCGCTCGCATCCACTTATCGTGCCACGGCCGCGGCGGTGCGCCGTCCGTCCGTCCGCCCGCGCCCGCAGCCCGCCGGGTGCAGTCGGGCACGACAGGATAGGGCCATGCCGACACTCAAGGATCAGCTCAGAGCCGATCTCACCACGGCGATGAAGGCGCGGGATGACACCCGTACCCGGACGCTCCGGATGGCGCTCACCGCCATCAGCACCGAGGAAGTCTCCGGTTCCGCCGCGCATGACCTGACCGACGAGCAGATCATCAGGATCCTGACCAGGGAGGCCAAGCGCCGCCGCGAGGCCGCTGCGGCCTTCGCCGAGGCCGGGCGGGCTCACCAGGCAGCCGCCGAGGAAGCGGAAGAACAGGTGCTGACCGGTTATCTGCCGGCCCAGCTTGACGACGCCGAACTAGCCGCCCTGGTGGCCGCCGCGATCGCCGAGACCGGCGCCTCAGGCCCGGCCGGGATCGGCCCGGTCATGAAGGTCGTCACGCCGCGGGTGGCCGACCGCGCCGAGGGCAGCCGGGTTGCCGCCATGGTGCGCAGCCAGCTCTCCGGCGGGTAACCGGTCGGCTGCTACCAGCCGCTGTCGATGGAGCGGACCGGCTGATCAGCCGTGGCCGCCACCACCACCACCACCACCACCACCACCACCACCGCCGCCGCCGCCACCACTACCGCCGCCGCCGCCACCACTACCGCCGCCGCCACCGTTGCCTGGGCAGTTGTTGCCGCCGCCGCCCGGTGTCGGTGTCGGTGTCGGTGTCGGCTTCGGCGTCGGCGTCGGCGCGGGGCAGACTGTCGGCGCGCCGAACCCGCTGCCCTGCGAGAAGTACGAGCCGGGCGGGCCGGGGAAGGTCACGTTCGGGCCGAGGTCGGCGTGCAGGAACGTGAGTTCCCACGTCGCGCCGGGCGCGTTGTCGCCGTACATCTGGCCGGGGCAGACTCTCGAGTACCCGTACAAGGGGTCGGAGGCGTAACAGGCCCTGGCACCAATCATCGCTCCGGCCGGGGTGGTCGGGTCGATCGGATTGAACACCGACACGTAGCCGGTCAGGGTGGGGGTCCAGCCTGCGAACGCCGCGTAGTAGCCGCCGTTGGCGGTGCCAGTCTTTGCCGCCTCCGTATGACCGGGAGTGGCCCGGCCCGCGGCGGTGCCCGGTGAGTACAGCACCTTCTGCAGGATGTAGTTCGCTGCCGCCGCGACGCCGGCCGGGATGGCCTGGTGACAGCCCGCCGACTGCACCGGGAACTGCTTGCCGGACGAGATCACCTCGATCTTCTCGATGGGCTGCGGGCTGCAGTAGATGCCGCCCGACGCCACGGTGGCGTACGCGGCCGCCATGTCCATCGGCGACACGCCGACCGCGCCGAGCGTGAAACTCGACACATTGTCGGCCGACAGCAGGGGCGCTCGTTTGAAGACCCCCGCGCTGTCTGGCTGCAGGAGCGCCGTACCGTCGGCCCTGGTCAAGCCCATGGCCACCGCGGTCTTGACCACGTTGCAGAGACCGACCTGCTTCTCCAGGTTGGCGAAGTAGGTATTCACCGACTCCACCGTGGCCTCGCCGAGCATGTAGATCTCGGAGCCCGTGAATGCCGCTTCCGCGTTGTTGAACTTGAACGGCGGGACGTAACCGCCCTGGCAGTTGGTGTACGGACCGACCGTATCCGGGTTCTGGATGGCGATGGCGTGACCGAACGGGTAGCCCTGCTCGAGAGCCGTGATCAGCGTGAAGATCTTCGAAGACGAGCCGGTCTGCACGCCGTACGGGTCACCGCCGTACTGTGAGTTGACGGCGTAGTCGATGCTGTCCTGGTCAGGACCGGAGCCGTAAGTGCGGTTCACCGCGATAGCCCTGACCGCGCCGGTACCCGGCTGCAGCAGCACCTCGGCGTCCGCGTTGTTGCCGGGGTTGGCCCCCGAGTACGGCGGCTGCACGCTGGCGACGGCGTTGTCGGCGGCGACCTGGTCTTGCATGTTCATGGTCGTGTAGATGGCCAGGCCGCCCTGGTTGTTGACCGCCTTCCACACCGAGGGGTAGTCGAGCTCGAGGACGTGCTGGACGTAGTCGCAGTAGAACGCCTCCGGAGCGGCCGCCGGGCTGGTGCAGCCCGTATTCAGCGGTGCGTACGAGCGGTGCAGCGCGATCGGCGACTTCGCAGCGGCCTGATACGCGGCCTTGGAGATGTAGTGCAGCTGCCACATCCGGTCCAGCACGGTGTTGCGCCGGGCGGTGGCCGCCGCGGGGTGCTGCACCGGGTCGTACGCGCTGGGGTACTGGACGATGCCGGCCAGCAACGCGGCCTGCGGCAGCGTCAGCTGCGAGGCGTCCTCGCTGAAGTAGACCTGCGCCGCCACTTCGACGCCCCAGGCGTGGTTCTCGAAGTAGGCGACGTTCAGGTAGGAGGCCAGCAGTTGGTCCTGGGTCAGTTCGTGCTCGACAGTAGCGGCCAGCCGCAGGTCCTGGATCTTGCGGCGCAGATCAGGGATGGCAGCCGCATTGATTGCGGTGGTGTTGTTACCAGCCTGCAGGACCTTCACGTTCTTGACGTACTGCTGGGCGATCGTGGACGCGCCCTGCAGCCCGGCGCTGCCGGAGTTGTGCAGCAGCGCACGGATGGTGCCGCGCGGATCCAGTGCACCCTGCGAGTAGAACGTGCTGTCCTCGATCGCCACGATGGCATCGCGCATGATCGGCGCGATGTGGCTATAGCTGACCGGGACCCGGTACACGTCGTACGGGTACAGGTAGGCGATGACGTTGCCCTGGGAGTCGTACAGCACCGACCGCACCGGGGCGGCGCCCAGATGGCCGACCTGCAGGGTGTTGAAGGTGCTGGCGGCGTCCCTGGTGGCAATGCCCGCGACGCCGGCCACCGGCAGGGCGACGGCGGCCACCAGCAAGCCGGCCACTACGGCCATGATGACCATACGGCCGACAGTCTGGGACGCTGCGGCGGCGCGGCGAACTGGGATCAGCACCCGAACAGGCTACGCTGTCTTCGTAGTTACCAACCATTACCCAGCACATCGCGCTCGGGAAGCAACTTGGGGTGTTGCCGGAATGTCACTGCGCGTGACATGGCAACGCCGTACAGCACTTGCGCCATCCCGGAGTCAGGCGAGCAGGTCGCCGGAGTGTAGCTACTAGTGGCATGTGTCTGTATAGCTCAACTGGGCTATTCAGGAATGGACCCGCTGGGGTCTAGCGCTGTCGCGCGGACTTCCGTAAGTTACTCTTCCGCGACCATCACTCGCCGGAGCACGACGCCCCGAGTCGGCTCCGGACCGCAACTGAACGCCACCCGGGCGTGATCTACCCCCTGCGGGCGTGACGATCAGAGGAGCTGGGCCACATGTGGATCACGGACTGGACTGCCCATGCCGCGTGCAAGGGAACTGACCCGGACGAGCTATTCGTCCAGGGCGCGGCGCAGAACCGGGCCAAGCTGATCTGCCGCGGCTGCCAGGTACGGACCGAGTGCCTGGCGGACGCCCTGGACAACCGGATCGAGTTCGGTGTCTGGGGCGGGATGACCGAGCGGGAGCGCCGGGCACTGCTGCGCCGCCGACCGGACGTGAGCTCGTGGCGCGAGTTGCTGGAGAACGCGCGCAACCGCTACGAGCACACCGGGGACGAGCTCGTCGCAAGCTAGCTCCCGTGCGGGCCGGGCAACCGTCCCGGCACCAGGAGCACTGCGGCTAGCCGGGCTGCGCGGCCGCGAAGGCCTGCCCGATCAGGCGCAGGCCGTCAAGATCATGCACGTCCTCGGGCTGTGCCGGGATCTCGGCCACCGGGACCAGCGGGTGAGCCGCGATGAAGTGCTCAGCCGTCCGCCGCTGCGCCACGGCGAGTTCCATCCGGTCCGCGTGCAGGCGCAGCGCGGCGATCGCCAGCATACGCGCCGCGTCCTCGTCACCGTCGCCGCGCGACGGCGCTGGGCCGGGGCTGCCCGGCTCGGCGGATTGCAGCACCTCGGCGGCCGCGAGACTCCTTGCCGCCGACAGCTGCGCGGCGGGCAGTCGCTGCACTCGGTTCAGGATGAGCCCGGCCAGCGGCATCCGCTCGGTATCGAGCCGCTCCACAAAGTACGACGCTTCCCGCAGCGCGTCGTCTTCTGGCGCCGCGACGACGAGGAACGCGGTGCCGGGAGCGCGCAGTAGCTGGTAGGTGTACTCCGCCCGCTCGCGGAAGCCGCCGAACATGGTGTCAAGCGCGGAGACGAATGTCTGCACGTCCCGCAGCACCTGAGTGCCGAGGATCTTGGTCAGCACCCCGGTCACCACGCCGAACCCTGCGTTGAGCACCCGCAGGTAGGCGCGGCCGCCAACCTTCGCCGGCGCGGTCAGCAGCCGCAGCAGCCGGCCGTCAAGGAACCGGGACAGGCGTTGCGGGGCGTCAAGGAAGTCCAGCGCGGACCGGCTCGGCGGGGTATCCACGACGATCAGGTCCCACTCGTCGGCCCGGCGCAGCTGACCGAGCTTCTCCATCGCCATGTACTCCTGCGTCCCCGCGAAACTGGACGACAGCGACTGATAGAACGGGTTCGCCAGGATCTGCGCCGCCCGGTCGGGGTCGGCATGCGCCTCGACGATCTCGTCGAAGGTACGCTTCATGTCCAGCATCATCGCGTGCAGGCTGCCAGCCGAGTCGGCCCCGTTCCCGCCCTGAACGTCGCCTGAGCCCAGCAGCAGCCCTGGCACCAGCCTCGGGGTGTTGTCCAGTGAGGTAAGCCCCATGGACTGAGCGAGCCTGCGGGCCGGGTCGACCGTGAGCACGACCACGTGCCTGCCGCGCTCGGCGGCCCGCAGCCCGACCGCGGCCGCGGTGGTCGTCTTGCCCACCCCGCCAGCGCCGCAGCACACGATGATGCGGATCCGGCGGTCGTCGATGAGCCGGTCGACGTCCAGCTCGGGGGGGCGGCGTGCGGGCATCAGGCGGCCTTCTGGGTGCGCAGCGCTGCGGCTAGCCGGTACAGGCCCGCCAGGTCGATGCCGCCGGTCACCCACGGCAGCTGGTAGCAGGGCTGACCGGCCTCGACCAGGCGATCGGCCTGAACGTTCTGCGCCAGCGCCGTCCTGGCCTGGTCGCGCAGCTCGGCGGCGAGGTCGGCGGCGAGGTCGGCGCTCTGGTCGAGCCCGGCCGACTTCAGGCCGAGCGCGAGCAGCGCCTGGTCCAGCCCACCGTCTGCTGCTGCCTGCAGCTGCTCAGGCGGCAGCGCGAGTGGCCTGGTCATGTTCACGATGATGCCGCCCGCCCTGATGCTGCCGAGCGCGCGCAGCTCGGCGATGCCGTCCAGGGTTTCCTGCACCGGCATCTCCTCGAGCACGGTAACGAAGTGCACGATGGTCGCCGGTGACCGGATTATCCGCTGCACCGTGTCGGCGTGGCCGCGGATAGGGCCCACCCTGGCCAGGTCGGACACCTCGCTGGAGACGTTGAGGAACCGGACGATCCGGCCCGTCGGCGGCGCGTCCATGACCACGGCGTCATACACGCGCCCGCCGCCCCTGGCATCCTTGCGCCTGACGGCCTCGGCGGCCTTGCCGGTCAGCAGCACATCCCGCAGGCCGGGCGCGATGGTCGTGGCGAAGTCCATCACTCCGAGCCTGGCCAGCGCCGTGCCGGCGTGCCGCAGGTTGTAGAACATCTCCAGATACTCAACGAGGGCCGACTCGGGGTCGGCCACCAGCGCGAACACCTCGCCGCCCTCGCGCGCCTCGGTTCCGAGCCCCACCGCGATCCGGCGCTCCGCGTACGGCAGCGGCGGAACGTCAAACAGCTGGGCTACGCCCTGCCGCCCCTCGACTTCCATGAGCAGGACGTTCTTGCCGTCGGCAGCCAGCGCGAGAGCCAGGGCGCCGGCCACCGTCGTCTTACCGGTACCGCCCTTCCCGGTCACCACGTGCAGCCGGACGCCGTCCCAGTCGGTGTCGCGGGTTGCCACGATTGGAGGGTATCCGGGTCTTGCGAGCGATTGGCGCATGCGCCAGGACGCGGGCTGGCTCCGCGGCGGCTAGCGGCGGAATGTCCGCTTTTCTCGCGGTGGCCGCACGCTCGCTATCGGCGTGTGCCGCTACTCACTAGGCTGGGTGGTGACGGGCGATGGGACCGCCCGCCGACGAGGGGCCTGCACGGGAAAGAAGGTGCCCGGGCCATGGATGCGGTCATCGCGGTTATCGTGATCATCGTTCTGATCGGACTGATCCTGGGCGGTCGATCGATCAAGATCGTCCAGCAGTACGAGGAAGGGATCATCTTCCGGTTCGGCCGGGTGCTGCCGGGTATCCGCGGGCCGGGTCTGACCAGGATCCGGCCGATCGGCGACAAG
The DNA here is from genome assembly GCA_050698875.1 of Streptosporangiaceae bacterium. GTDB lineage: Bacteria > Actinomycetota > Actinomycetes > Streptosporangiales > Streptosporangiaceae > JAJYUU01. The sequence continues at coordinate 18,450 of JBOHCP010000013.1, forward strand.
CTGGTCAAGGTCAATAGGCAGATCATCGCGATGGGGGTGCCGGCCCAGGAGGGCATCACCCGCGACAACGTCAGCGTCCGGGTGGACGCCGTGGTCTACTTCAAGGTGGTCGACCCGATCAAGGCGACCATCAACGTCTACGACTACCAGAACGCGATCTCGCAGCGCGCCCAGACCTCCCTGCGATCCATCATCGGGCAGTCCGAAATGGACGAGTTGCTGGCCGAGCGCGACACCGTCAATCGGCGGCTCGCCACCATCATCGACGAGGGCACCGAGATGCCCTGGGGTGTCAAGGTCGAGAGCGTCGAGATCAAGGACGTGTCGCTGCCCGAGGGTATGAAGCGTTCCATGTCCCGGCAGGCTGAGGCCGAGCGCGAGCGGCGCGCCCGGATCATCACCGCCGATGGCGAGTTCCAGGCCTCGAAGCGACTCGCTGCGGCCGCGAACGTCATGGCCCGCGACCCTGCCGCCTTGCAGTTGCGCCTCCTGCAGACCGTCGTCGAGGTGGCAGGCGAGCGAAACAGCACGCTGGTCATGCCGATTCCGGTCGAACTGCTCAGGTTCTTCGACAAGTTCACGCCCCCGCCAGGCGGACCGGCCAGGCCGGAATCTGACTCTGCGTCGATGGGTGACTTCAGCGACGCGGAGATCCAGGGTCAGCGGTCGGCGGCGCTCGATAGCGGCACGGATCTGGCGCTCGGGAGTGCCGCGGACGCGCCGCTGGACATACCCGAGGTGCCGGAGATTCCCGAGCTGTCGCCAGCCGAGAAGGGCGAGATCGGCACCCACGACAAGCCAGCCAAGTCAGCTGCTGGTACGGACGGTGATAAGCCGGCTCCAGCAGACCCGCAGGACTGACGCAGCTGCGGCAGGCCCGCAGTCGCGGCGCAGCTAAGGGCGCACAGCCGACGCCGGCACATGACCACTCGGCGGCGGACCGACGTGGACTGCCGGACAAGTCGCGGCGGTAAGGTTCGGCTATGGCCAAGTGGGAGTACGCAACGGTGCCGCTGCTCGTGCATGCGACCAAGCAGATCCTCGACAACTGGGGTGACGACGGCTGGGAGCTCGTCGCGGTCGTCCCAGGGCCGAACCCCGAGCAGCTCGTTGCCTACCTGAAACGGGTCAAGGAATGAGCAACGGGGACCCTGCCTCGGCGTCGTCCGCGGACGAGCGGCTCGCCGCTCTCGGGCTCACGCTGCCGCAGGTTGTCGCTCCGCTGGCGGCGTACGTGCCGGCGGTCAAGTCCGGCACGACCGTCTACACCGCGGGGCAGCTTCCGATGGCCGACGGTCAGCTGCTGTCGTCAGGGAAGGTCGGGGCTGAGGTCGGCGCCGCCGAGGCGGCGGCGCTGGCACGCACCTGCGCGCTCAACGCCCTGGCGGCTGCGGCGTCTGTTGCAGGCGGCCTGTCATCGATCAAGCGGATCATCAAGCTCACAGGGTACGTCGCCAGCGCGCCGGACTTCACCGGCCAGCCGCAGGTCGTGAACGGCGCCAGCGAACTCCTGCTGGAGATCTTCGGCGAGGCCGGTCGGCACGCCCGCAGCTCGGTCGGCACGGCCGTGCTTCCGCTTGACGCGCCCGTCGAGGTCGAGCTGATCGTCGAGACCCGCGACTAGGTCGTCGGCCGGAGGGTGCACGTGACACACGACGGGGCGAAGGCTGCCGCCATCCGGCTGCCGGGCGGGCTCGGCGAGACCGCGCGCGCGGTGCTGTCG
>JBOHCP010000014.1:0-19966 GCA_050698875.1 Streptosporangiaceae bacterium
GCGACCCCCTCTGTGCCGCGGCTGACGAGCAGGGCGATCAGCTCTGCGATGGTCATGGCAGTGGCTGCGGGACTGGTCATCGGTGGTTCCTCTCCGGGTTTCAGCAGTGGGGGTTGCCGCGGTGGCGGGGGCAGCCGTTCATGTCGCCGGCGTCCTGGTTGCTCTCGCAGTCGTCGCAGGAACGCTGCTCGCGGGCGTAGCGGGGGCTGCCGTAGCCGAAGCCGCCGCCGGCGGACGAGTCGCGCCGGGTGCTCCTGGCGAGGTAGCCGTAGGCCATCGCCAGGCCACCGGCGGTGAAGGTCTTGCCGACGTGGTCGATGGTCTCGAGCTTCTCGGTGCCGTCGCGCCTGGTGACGCCGACCCGGTCGCCGCGGCGGGCGCACCCGGCCAGGATGTCCGCGGGGCCGTAGGCGACCCACTCGCCGTTGCTGGTCTTGCGGTAGGTGATCTTCGCTGCGGTGCTGGTCGCTGTCGTCATGTATTGATTATCTCTACATCCGGTCCAGATGTCAAGACTTTTGATACAGCTATTTTCCGCGAGCATGCCCATGCGCTTGCTGCTCACCGTGTGGCCAGCCTGCGCCCGCCTGCCCCCGCCGGGTCTCCGGAGGGATGCGTCGAAGACCCTCGTCGACGGCATATCCGAGAGCCCGGGCAACCTGCTCGGCCCGCTGCCCGGCCGCCGTGACGCACTCGTCTGGCGTCAGCCCGCCGGGAGAGTGGAGGGGTGCCCGGGGGGCCATAAGGCGACGGCCTTCCTCGCGAGCTGACGGAGGAGCTTCCCGTATTCGAGCGCGGCCAGGCCGCCCGGCATTCGCTTGCCCGTTTCCCACAGGGCGATGGTCTCACCGGCTGCCTGCCGGTCCACAGTGCTTCGCCGGGCCGCAATGGAGCCGGCCGCTGAGCGGCCGGATCACCTCGCCTCGATCGCCTGCCACGCCCCGAGCGCAGGGCCGCAATGGAGCCGGCCGCTGAGCGGCCGGATCACGGCTCGCAAAATTCTAGCCGCTTGAGCTGCGGAGACGCAGCTCAATGCGAGCGGTCCCGCGTATCACCTGCTATAGCTTTCCACGATCGCTCAGCCGTGTCTAGTTGCACCCTGTAGCCGTCTGCTCGATGGACTTGTAGACGGCCCAGTCGGCCCCCTCGGTCTGCGGGACGATGCCGAAATTGGCTGCCGTGGCTGCCCAGCTGTTGCGGACGGCCGTGTTCGGGAACACGTCGATCCCGATCCGCTCGGTGCCGATGAAGCCGGTGCCAGAGCTGGTGACGCCGCCGAGCGGAGCCGGACCGCAGTTAGGGTCCACGCCAGTCGCTCCGACGATCTGAGCAATAGTCGTAACGGTCGGTGGCTGGGCCGGATGAGTGACGGCGGCTGCCGGAGCAGTCGGCGACTTGGCGCTGCCACACCCGGACAGTACGACAAGCCCGAGTCCGGCCGCGAGGCCGGCAGCTGCGAGCGCTAACTTGGTGTTCAACTTGATCTTCTCCTTGTTGGTGATCTTCTTCATGACCAGCTCCGCTCTTCGGAGCCGGGCTCATAGAGCTGGCGCTCGGGTACAGAGGTGCCGACAGCGCGCCAGCGAGGCGAGCGCACCATCCAGCGGCTGAACAAGTCAGAGCCGTACTGGAGTGCTGCATCGTGGCTGTCGAACCGGAGGCCGTTGCAGGTCCAGGTCACATCGGTCTCGGTGACGATTTCGCAGCGCCACTGACCGTCCGGCGTCTCGCCCTCATACCGCGGGGCTTGTACTTCTGGCATTGATCTTCTCCCTGATGAAGCCAGCCGCCCAGATGGCAGCCAGTATGGCGTACTTCAGCAGCTGCCACAGCAGCCAGCCGAGCGGGCTCATGCTCACCCACCAGCGGCGGCCAAGGCGGCGTCCTACCCTCACGTGTCATCCTCCAGCCGGTGCATCGAGTCGCCCTCGCAGCTCACGCTGCCCAGGGTGACAACAAGGTTGCCGGCCTGGTCTAAGGTGACCTTCTCGCCGCACTTGCGGCAGGTGCCGCCGAGCTTGCGCAGCCAGCTATCGGACCAGGCCCGCCACGTGTTCGAGACGACGTCGCAGGCCGGGCAGGTCATGGGGGTGCTCTGCGCCATGATGTGCTGCGCGACCGTTTCTGACGGCACCCAGGCTCGGTGGTCACAGGCCAGGAAGTGCACCAGGTGCCACTTGATCGGCGGCTGCAGCGTCACGCCGCCCTCGGTGTCGCCGACCCAGGTCCAGGCCGGGCCGGGGTCCGCCGGGCTCATGTCGACGTCCAGCGGTAGCCCGTCTTCCGTGGTCAGCCGGACGTGGTCGTCGGTGCCCACAGCTTCACCTCCAGCTTCTCGCCCGAGGACGCCATCTTGGTAACTGCCGCCATCAGTCCAGCCCGGTCCACGGTCTTCCAGGAGCTGTGGTGCGTACTCGCGTAATCCTCGATCGCGTCGGCGAAGGCGTTCAGGTCGGCCTGCGATATCTCGTCCCGGCAGCCGCAGTTGTCCGACCACGGGTAGTGCGGGCCGCTCAGCGCCGCCTGGGCGTTGACATCGGTGGTGCTGGTCATGATCTTCTCCCTGGGGTGATCTTCATCTGAGTAGCCCCCTCCCGCCATGGCTGCCGGTGCAGAGATCCCCTTGCGGGTCGAGATGGTGGCAGGTGGTGGTTCTCCGGCGGACCCGCCAGTTACCGGCATTTCGCCGGTACTTTGAACGGACTCGGAGGTTCTGTTCCCGATCGCCATGTAGGTCAGCGTCTCGCCGTAGGTACCGGACGGGGTGCTTTCCGGAATCGCGAGCTGATAGCGCTCCGAGAAGTTCGACGTGCCTGCGGAGCTGGTGACGGCGATCGTCACCGGGCCGCTGCCGAAGTTGGCACCGCGCCAGCGGCGGCAATCGCGATACGTGTGATCTTCTTGTGATCTTCTTCCTGGCCGATCTCAGGGGCCGCTGGCATCACCGCCCAGGTGCCGCCGCCTGGCGGCCTGGCAGTTCTCCAGGTGAGTTTCGAGCGCGGCGATCCTGTTGTCCGCGGCCTCGCGGACGGTCAGGTTTCCGGCTGCCTCGTCGGCGCGGATCTCGTTCATCACGCACTGCAGGTGCGCATCCTCGGACTCGATGGCGTGGTAGTAAGCGCCGTGGTCGGGCGCGGTCACGACTCGTCACCCGGCCTTGGTGGGCATGAACTGGTGACCGCGCCGCCTGCGCTGGGTCTCGATCATGACGTCGCCGCCTTGAGCATCGCGTTGTTCCTATCGGGGTGAGAGGCCGGGAAGAGAGTCGGTGGCGGGAGTGAGCTTGGCCCTAGTCCCGCCGGGTCTGCTGTCCCGGCCCTTCGTTCTTGTCAACACCATACCACGGGTTCTTATTCCGCGGATCCAGCCCGCTGGGTGCTACCGGGTTACGTATATGTGCTGGTTCGAGCCGCCCGCCGGGACGCCGCCCTGATACCAGCTGGCGACCTGGTCGACGTCGAACAGCAGCCGGGTGCGGCGGTTGTGCGTCTGCCCGGCCGGCGACTTGCCGCCGCGGTTCCGCATGGCCCCCGCGTCCCTGACCGGACTCGGGAACTCGCGGCCGAGGCTGTTGACGGTCCGGCGCTTGTTCCACAGGTGCACCTGCTGACGCTTCATCGGCGGGTCCAGATGGAACCGCCTGGTCAGCTCGCGGGCCACGTCGGAGTATCCGCCTGTTGTCATAGCCCCTCAATCTATCTCGGGAAATGGATGAGGGGCCAGCCGGTCGCCTGCCAGCTGGCCCCTCGAACACTGCCGGGGCCGTAACCCAGGCAGCGGGCCGGTTACCGGTTGCTCAGGGTCAGCAGCTGCCGGTGGGCCTTGCTCTTGATGTCGTCGTCCGCGCCGAGCAGGATCGCCGTGGCGCGAGCCGCGGCCAGCTTGTCGCCGAGAGCACGACGGGGTGCGACGTGGTCGAGGTAGCCGGTGACGGCGTTCTCGGCAGCGTACGCGGTCTTGCCGACCCGGCCGGCCTCCAGGCCCCACAGCTCGTGCAGGGCGTCTTCCCGGCGGGTGCTGAGCGTGACCTGGCGCTTGGAGGGCTCGCCCTCGGTCGCGGGCCAGATGCTGGAGATCAGCTCATCGAACTCAGACAGGTCCATCGCGGTGCGGGCGAGCACGGTCTCCTCGTCCGCGAACTCGGCGTAGTACTTGAGGCTGAAGCCGAGCGACCGCCGGGCCTCTTCCAGCCGCTGCAGGCCGTTGGTGGTGTGGCGCACGCCCCACCGGCTGGCTGCGTCACGCAGCGCGAACCGGTTGGTGTTGCCGCAGACCGGCCGCCAGGGGCTGACGACGACCTGGAGCTTGCCCTCGCCGTCGTGGTTGTTGAGCCAGCAGATCTTCGGCTCGATCACGTCGTTGAGGCCGCCCTCGTCAATGACGACGCTGTCGGGCAGGTTCATCGAGATGAAGACCTGCTTGCCGTTGCTCAGCGGGCCGGCCGACTCGAACTGGACGTCGAAGCGGTCCACCAGATCCTGGAGGAACTGCGCGCCCTCGCTGTTCTGGAACGGGCGGTAGACGGAGCCGACCACGCCGAGCTTGTCGAAGGTGTCGCCCCGGTAGGTGATGAAGCTACCTGGAGCCTCGCGGACCAGGCCGCCAGCCGTGTACAGGCTCTGGGCCTTATCGACCCGGAAGTCGAGGCCGGACAGCTTCAGCAGCTCGGCGATGGAGGTGACGCCGGACTTGACGTTGCCCTCCTTGTGCCAGGTTTCGACTGCGCTGAACACCTGGGCCTTGCCATCGACGTAGTCGAGGCCGGTCTCCGGGAGCACGAGCGACAGCTCGCCCGGACGGGTGGCGCGCTGGACCCGGAAGGTCTCGTTCGCGTCGTAGCCGGTGAGGACCATGTAGCGGTCCGAGCCGATCATCTTGATCTTGCCCGAGGCCACGTCGGCCGCGAGCTTGGCGTCCATGGCGGCCTGGGTGAGGCCGGAGTCGGCGATTGCGCGCTGGTTGTCAGCGACGCGCTGTGCGGCGAACTCGGCCTGAGCGGCCTTCTCGCCCGCGAAGGCGGTGTTGACGTCTACTGCTGAGGTGCTGGACATGTACCTGATCTTCTCCCTGTGGTGTGACACTCTGTGTGTCCTGCCAGGCTAGCTGCCCTGGTAATTACTGTCAACACCACCCCGGCCTGGCCTATTCCCGCAGGCCAGGCCGGGTCCCTGCTTCTTCCTACTGCTCCCAGGGCTGCTTTGGCGGCACCTCAGGCTGGGCCTGAGGCTGAGGCTGCTGGCCGTTGTACTGGCCCTGCGGCGGCAGTGGCGGCTGCCCCTGAGGCGGGTACGGGAGCTGCTGCTGGCCCTGCGGAGGACCCTGCTGAGCCCACGGCGGCTGCTGGACTGCCGGAGGCTGCGGAGGACCCTGCTGCGGCTGCGGGTACGCGCCGATCGCCGGCTGAGCGCTCATGCCCTGCGGCGTGAACTCGGCGAGCCCGCCCTGGCCGGGAGTCGGCGGCTGTGCCCACGCAGGCGCACCGGGGATAGGCTGCGCGTACGGGGCTGGCTGACCGGGCGGGACGGCCGGCCCCTGCTGCTGCCCGTACGGAGCTGGCTGGCCGTAGGCCTGCGGCGGCGCGGCAGCCTGGTACTGCGGCTGCTGCGCCTGCTGCCAGCTCGTGGGAGCGCCCGGCCGCGGAGGCAGGATCGAGGCGATCTTCATCCTCGGCGTGCCGTCGTAGCTGTCGTCGTGGGCGATCTTGATCTGGCACGGCCGGCCGGTCATCAGCGACGCGGCATATCGCTGGGCACCGTAGTTCTCGTCATCGGGGAACGGCTGGCCGGTCTGCGGATTGATCCAGAACGGCGGTCCCGGAACAGGGCCGAGCTGCTTCGGCCAGCTCTCGGCCGGGACCGGGACGCCGAGTGCGCCGAGCTGGCGGAACATGATCCCCATGCCGACGTGGTTGGGCGTGCCGTCCTTCTTGTTCGGGCTGATCGACAGCGTCATCGTGACCGGGCTCTTGCCGGGGTTCACGCCCGAGGTGGTCCGGAACTTGATTGTCCAGGCTCCCTTGGTGCCATCCTTGGTCTTGCCGAACTCGCTCGACTCCACGACCGAGTCATACAGACCGGCGTCATACAGCATGCTCGCGCTGTGATCGGCCTGGCCGTACAGGCTGGCGAAGTCGTAGCCTATGCCGCCCTGGGGCGGAGCGCCGTAACCGCCCTGCGGCGGGTAGCCGTAACCGGGCTGAGGCCCGTACCCCTGCGGCTGGTACGGCTGTGCGTAGCCCTGCTGGGGCGGCTGGTACTGCGGCTGCGGCTGGCCCTGGTAGGGCTGCGGCGGGTACTGCTGTGGCGGGTAGCCCATGATCATTTCCTCCCGCTCAGGACTTGCCTGAGCATCGTCTCAATCGTGTAACCAGGCCGGTCAGGGTAGCCGATCTGCATTGCATAGGGGAGCCGGCCTCCGACCCGCTCTCCGGTCTCGAACCGCGGGTGCGGCCCGATCAGCAGGTTCCTGGTGCCGTCGGGCATGGCGTCCAGGTAGCCGAGGATGTCGACGTAGTACGGCAGGTAGTCCTGGGCCTGGCCCTGGATCATCGGCCGCCACCTGCTGAGCCTCTCATCCCACTTGGTGCCCGCGATGAATGTCATCGACCACAGCGGGTGCACCGGGTGGGTGATCAGGTCCCGGTATGCGCGGACCATCGAGTTGACCTGCCGGAGCAGGGCGTTCCACTTGTCCCGGTCCATCTGCCTGCCAGCTGTCAGGTCATCGATGACCCGCTGCTGGACCTCGGTGACCGAGTCCATCGTGGCGGAGTTGAACGGGTGCATGCCGGAGTTCAGCATGCGGTAGACCTCCATCACCGTCCGGGCCTCGCGTACCAGCACGATGGCTGTCTCCCAGCCCTCGCGCGGGTCCGGCAGCGACTGGCGCAGCGGGTCCCAGTAGATCTTCTCGCTGGGCGTCCAGTAGCTGCTGCCCTCAACGTCGAGCGTGATCCTGGGCCGCGGCCCGGAGTCGCCGAGCGTGCTCTTGCCTGCCTTTGCGGGCGCGTGCAAGAGGAAAGACAGCCCCTGCGAGCGTCGCGGCGGGTACGGCATTGCCAAGCTGATCTTCTCCCTTGTCAGCACCAACCCTACCAGGGCAGGTGCGCAGATGCGTCTCAATGAACGGGTCGCGGTAAGGCACCGCGGTCCCGCAAGCATTGCAGGCGGCTACGACAGTCTGAGGTGCGATCGAGGTGAAGCTCAAAGCCTGGCCAGCTCCTCGCGGATGGTTCGCAGCGCGTCGGTCCGGTAGTACTCGTACGGGTCAGCCTGGATGTAGCGGCCGGACTGGAACAGGGCACCGACCCAGTCGCTGCCGTCATCCATCATCACGCACGGGCCGGCCGAGAACGGGCACCACCACTCGCAGTTGCCGAGGATCGGCGTCGGGTACATCGTGCCGCGCTGGGCAGCGTTGAAGACCGTCATATCACCGGGAAAGGCGGTCTGCGTTCCGTTCAGGGAGTCCCGCGCCTGGGTGATCTCGGCGCACACGCTCTGCACCTTCAGCAGGTGCGCGGACAGCTGCTCGATAGTGAACCGGAACTCATCCCGCTTATAGAACGGGGGAGCAGCACGAGCAGTCCGCTTGACCCGTTTCAGCGTGGTGATCAGGCCTCCGTTTACCAGCGGCACGTCGTCGCGCAGCGTCATGCCCGGCACCGGCTGGCCCTGCGTGCTCAGGAACTGGAGCAGGCTGTAGAACTTCATCTGCGGGTCGAGCGCGAGGCTCTCGTGCCGCTCGAAGCCGCCGGTCTTGTAGTCCATGAAGCCGAGCGTGCTGTTGCTGGCCTTGCGGTAGACCTGGTCCATCCTGGCCCGCAGCATGACGCCATCGACGCCGGGCAGCGGCACCTGCAGGTCGGTCTCGGTGGCGACGACTTCGAGGTCGGCATCCTCGCCGGACTCGGCCAGCCACTCCTCGTACCCGGTCAGCATCGCCTCGGCCATGGCGCGCTCTTCCTTCAGCTCGGCCTCGAACTCCGGGTGCTTGCTGATCTCGACGTTGTAGAGCAGCATCATCACGGTCAGCGAGTCGAGCCCGTAGCCGTAACGGCCTTCCAGGCAGGTGTGGACACGACTGCCCAGCTGGCGGTTGCCGTGCGGGATCTCGTCAGCCGGCACCAGGCCGTAGTAGTAGGTGAGCAGCCAGTTCCGGCGGCACCTGGTCCAGGCGTAGATCTCACTATTCGAGATGGTCAGCATGATCTTCTCCCTCGATGATCCAGCGCATCAGGTCTGCGTCTCGGGTGACGTTACCGGCCCGCTCTGCCTTTTCCTGCCCGAGCTTGAACAGGCCTTCCTCTACCGTGCCCGGAGCGATCGAGTAGATCACCCGGACCGGGTTGCGCTGGCCGATCCTGTCGGCGCGGCCGATGATCTGCTCGCGCTTCAGGAAGCTCGGCTGCGGCTGCAGGAACAGCACGGTATCGGCCGCCTGCAGCCCGTCGATGGCCTCGCCGCCGACTCCGGCGGTGAGCATTATCACCCGGATCTTGCCGTCCCGGAACCAGGTGATCGCATTGTCCCGCGTCTCCGGGCTCTGGCCGCCGACCAGCTTGGCGTTAGTGATCTTAGCCTCGGATAGCTTCCGCTCGCACAGCGCGACCAGCCGCGCGCTGGTGGCGGCGACGATCAGCTGGCCGGGGTTGTCACCCAGGAAGTCCATCAGATCATCGGCCTTGCTCGACGGCAGCGCCAGCTCGTAGACCTGCTTCGTGAAGCCGAGCGGATCCTCCCCGTCCTCGATCTCGATCATGGAGCTGGCCATCTGGCACATCCTGGTGAATAGCACCGCGGTGTTCTGCGGGACTATGGCCTGGCCTTTCAGCTCGGCCAGGCTCTCCTTTTTCAGCTGCCTGTAGATCCGGGACTGGGCCGGTGTCATCTCCGGATACCGGAACACGGGCGGCAGCACGCCCGGCATGCCCGGCCGCGCGATCTCCTTCGGGATCCGGCGCATCAGCGGCTGCACGCTGGCGTGGAATGCTGCCGCGGTGTCCGGCCGGATGTCGAGGATCTCCATGCCGCCATGCCAGGCGAACTGCTTGATCGCGTACAGGTCCAGGTACCGGGACTTGGCCGGCCACGCCCGCGCGTCGAGCCCGTGCAGCACCGGCCACAGGCCGCTGATGTTGTCGCCGATCGGCGTGCCGGTGACCGGCCAGAAGTAGCGGGCATGGTGGGCCAGCCACCAGACGGCCCTGGTCTGCTTCGACCTCGCGTCCTGCATGCGGTGCGCCTCGTCGGCGATCACCGTCTGCCAGCTGATCGAGTTCAGCTCCTTCAGGTGGACCTCGCACGTGGCTGTCGTCACCTTGGGGTCGATGCCGCCGCACTGCTCGCAGCGCCGGAACGCGGTGCCTGAGTAGCTGGCCAGCCTGGTGTGCAGGCGGACGTTCGGCCAGCCGATCAAGGTGACGTCGGAGGGCTCGCCGAGCAGTGCGTCGCGGCGGCGCAGCGCACTGCCTGCCACGATCCTGGTGCTCAGCTCCGGTGCCCACCGGGCGACCTCGCGCTGCCAGCCGAGCAGCGCCGCTGGCGGTGCGATCACCAGGGCCGGCAGGCCCTGCCTGTTCCCGGCCAGCACCTGCAGCGACCGGATGAGTACCGGGGTCTTGCCGTTGCCCTGCGGGTCTGTCAGCGCCGCGCGGCCAAGGCTCACGAGCCAGTCAACGCCGCCGCGCTGGTGCCGGAACAGCTTCTCCGGGATGGTCACCGTCAGCTCCAGATGCCGGAGCGCGCTGACCACCCACGGGTTGCTGGCATCCACGGCCGAGCGCATCCGGTAGGCGTCCTGCACGGCCGCCCAGGCGGTCGCGCCCCACTCGGCGAGCGGCGGACCCTCGTCCACCGGCTGGCTGGCCCAGACCGTCTTGTAGGCCACGTAGGCGGGCCAGCTGAGCGGAGCCCGCCAGATGCCGTCCTTCCCCAGGTTCATGCCGGGGATCTGCGTGCACAGGTGATGCTCGGACTTCGAGCAGCCGATCGCGAGCGCCTGCTCGATGGGGTCTACCGAGGCCCAGGCCACTACGGCAGCCCCCCGCCGGTCAGGACTTCCTCGGTCACGATCACCAGCCGCCAGGTGCCCCGGTCCAGTTCCGGATTGATCTTGACCGGTACCTGCCAGCGCTCGGCCAGTACCGGCGGATCTGGCTGACCAGGTTCGCATACGACCGGCCGCCGCCGCCTCCGCCGGCCGTGCATACCAGCTCGCCATCGTAATAGATCTTTAAATGCTGATTCGGTGTCACCACGATCCGGTACCCGCGTTGTCGCAGGCTCTTCAGGTACTTGCTCGCATCTTTCGTGATCAGAGATCGTGAGTGGTGCTGGTCTGGGGATCTGGCTTATGCTCATGTCGTCTGGCTCCATTCGTTCTCAGCGGGAGGGGCTGGCCGGGGTCCTTGCTCGGGGCTCGATGGCATGTCGAGGGGCTGCTTACCCCGAAGACGTGATTCAAGGACCGGTGCGTCAGTGCCGGTCCTTGATCATGTCCGGCCTGCCTGCTCCAGCTCGGCGCGGTCGAGCGCGAACCGCAGCAGCTCGCGCATCATGGCTGAGCGCGACTTGCGCCGCCGCGTCGCCAGCCGGATCAGCCTGGCGACGTCGGTGTCAGGCACCCGCGTTATGAGGATCGCGGCCTTGCCGCCCTGCTCGTTCAGAACTTTCATCGGATCAGCATCTCCCTGAAAGGCCGAGCAGTTGCCGCTCGCGCGGCGGAAGCTCGTGCTCGCGCAGCAGCCAGTTTAGGAGGTGGGCTGCAGCACTCTGCGCATCGTCCTTGCCTGGCACCCACCAGCCCAGCTTCCTGAGCCGGTCCTGGTCGAGCGAGTTCGGGGTGTGCTGCTGAGCTGGCTGCAGGATCCGGCAGTGGTGGCTGCGTGCCAGGTAGCGGCAGACGCCGATTGTCTCCAGGGCGGCTGGCTGGGAAGTCAGCTTGTGCGTGGCAGATGTGATCGTGTACCGCTCCCAGCCGATCGAGAGCGCGCTGCCCTGCATCCGGCAGTACGACTCGATATGATCCCAGGCCACGGCATCCCGGAACTCGTCGGCCTTGAACATGCCCCTGTGCACTTCGAGGCGGGCCAGTCCGGTAACCTCACCGGGGTCAACCCACAGCACTGCCGGCGTCAGCATCCTCGCGCCTCTCCTTGTGAGCCCCGCACGGCTGTCCGTTGGGGGTGCGGCAGCCGGTGCCGGCTGGCATGCCGCACTTGCGGCACCTCTCCTTGATCGGGCCGGTGAGGCCGTGCGGGTCGGTGTCCCATGGCTCGATGATGTCGGCAAGCTCGGACGGTACGGGCTCAGGCTCGGGCACTCCGTCCCAGAAGGCGTTACGCCTCGGGTGCAGCACGTAGTAGATCCGGTCCACGAAGTCGACCAGCCGGCTCCAGGTCTTCTTCGGCTCCGGGTTGAACCAGTTGTATGTCACCGGATATCCGGGGGCACTGAATCGCCGTCACGGAATTCGATCACGGTGCCGTACTCGGGGTGGCCGTGGACCTGGTAGAAGTCCTTCCAGCTGGTCCAGACCGAGTGCGAGCGGAACGCGGTCAGCCAGCGGATCACCACGGTGCCGTCGGAGAAGATCACGCCCTCGTAGTCGGGCTCCCAGCCGCCGTTGGTGATGCCCTTGTTCGCGTACTCTTCCGGCGGGCTCGGGCGGCTGCCGGTGAATGTGCGGATGCGATCCATCATGTCTTCCTCCATCGGTCTTCGAGTATCGAGCCACTCCAGGTGATAGGCACCCTGAAGCTCTCACGGTCGGTCAGGATCCGGGTCATGTCCGCCAGCGCGAACTCAGCGTGCTCGCGCGGTACCTCGGCCACGATCTCGTCATGCATCGGCAGCCGGAGGTACGGGCCGTAGCCAGCCGCCTCCAGCTTCACCAGGTTGGTCTTCAGGATCTCGGCCGCGCTGCCCTGGATCATGGTGTTGAGCAGCGCGTACTCCTTGCCCCGGTAGGTGTACAGCATCCGGCCGGTGAGGGTGCGGACACCAGGTCTGCCGGCTTTCTTGCCGTCGCGGATCAGCTGGTCCATCAGCGCGCCGACCCGCGGGTACAGCTGCCGGAAGCTGGAGTAGACAGGCGTCATCTGCGCCACCGGGACGCCGGCCGTGGCCGCTGCCCTCTCCAGCCCGGCCCCGTAGATCTGGCCGTAGGTGGCGTTCTTGGTCCAGGTGTACCGCGGGTCCTTCTTGGTGATCTTCTCGCTGTAGATCTTGGAGGCCATCTCCACGAAGAAGGACAGGTGCTCGCGGTCGGCGCGGATGAAGTCGGCGATCATGTTCTGGTCGCCGCTGAAGTGCGCGGCCAGCCGGGCCTCGATCTGGTCGGCGTCGATGCAGACGAACACGTGGCCGGGCCGCGGGATGAAGCTGCCACGAATGATCGGCTCGTCCCGGTCGAAGGTCTGCATGGCCGGGTCAGTGACCGACATCCGGCTGGTCCGAGCCCGGCAGCTCCAGATCGAATAATGCATGACGTCGTCGGCCCCGGCCAGCTCAGTGAACCGGTTCAGCAGGCCAGTCATCTGAGCAGCCTTGCGGGCATAGTGGATCGTGGAGATCAGCTGCGCGTGCTGCGGGAACTCGGCCGCGTAGAAGTCGAGCGCGGCCTTGTCCATCTGCGGCCGGCCGGTCTTGGTGAACAGCACGGTGGGAATCCCGACGCCGTTCAGCGCGCGGGCCAGCTGGGCGGAGGAGTTGACGGTCTCGATGCCGAACTTGCCGCGCAGCCACGGCATCGCCTGTCCGGCGAACCGCTGGACATCACCGAGGCGGCTGGCTATGTAACCGCGGTCGATTCGCATGCCGGACATCATCATGCCCGCGCAGATCCGCGCCGCGGCGCGCTCCAGGTCGTAGCTGGCCCGGTAGGTGGTGGCGACAGCCGGGCCGAACCGTGCCCACAGGTGAGCGGCCAGCACCGGGTCGAGCGCGCCGTAGGTCCAGTAGGGCTCCCACTCGCCGGGCACGGTGTCCCAGGTCCAGTGCTGCTTCCGCATGCCCTCTTCGAGGATCTTCTCCCCGGCCATGGCGCGGCCGTCGACCTCCAGCACCGCGCGCGGCTTGAGCGCGGCCAGCCGGAGGGAGTCAGCGATGTGACCCGCAAGTAAGGTGTCGTGGATCTTGTGCCAGGGCGGCTTCCAGCCGCCGTGCACCATCAGCACCTGGGCGTCGTACGGGCTGTTGTGGAAGCCGATCTCGCCGTCGTAGCGGCTCAGGATCTCCAGGAACGGGCCGCCCCAGCGCTCAGCCGGGAATGCCCACCCGGTGCGCAGGTCGCCGAGCTGGCCGAGACGCCACCGGGTGCGGTGCGGGCTCAGGCCGCCGGACTCGGTGTCGGCGAACAGCGGCGTCTCGCGGCGCTCGCCCGCCCACCGACGGCACTCGTCAACGTCGTCAATGGTCCGGATCAGCCGCAGCTGAACGCCGTCGAGGGCACCGGTCACGGGAACCTCCATCGTTCGGCTACCCGCAGAGCCCGCTGCGGACGGCCGGAACCTGACCACACTCGTGTCAGCGCCAGGCCGTCCGCGCGGACCACCTCAAGCCAGCGGCGTCGCGCACATCGTCTGGCCAGCGGTCGCCGCCGGGCCTCACGGCACAACGATCTCTGCGAAGTTGCGGATGTCCGTGCCGAGGATCAGCTCGTCGGTGAGGATGTCGCGGATGTGCACCTGCGTCGTGGTTCCGTCGGGCGGTATGTGCTGCTCGACGATGCCGACGGCTTCGACGCCGTCGTGTGTCTTGACGGCGACCGCCACGCCTTCTAGTGCGTGGATGGCACTAGAAGGCGTGGCGTACTGGACGTATATGACTTCGTCGGGTGGCGTCTTGACGTGCTGCCTGTTGATCCGCTCGGCCGCCTCGTGGCTGGTCTCGGGGTCGGTGTTGCGCGCGTTCGGATTGCCCTGCATGTGATGATCATCTCCCTGGGTACTGACAGGGAGCTTACCGCGAGGAGAGGACAGCGCGCTCCAGCTCGGTCAGATCCCACTGCGCCACGACGGCCCACAGGTCGCCGCGGATCCAGCGGAGTAGCGCCGGGTCGCGGGGCGGCACCTGAAGCTCCATCGGTCTTTTCCCTGGTATCTAGTACTGCACGACTCGCTTCCGCCTCGCGGCGAACTCGGGGTCATTCACCCGTGCCTGGTCGAGCACGCTGCGGCTGGGCTCGGACATGTCCCGGCCAGGGTCTCGCGGCATGAGCCTGCGGTCAACTTCCTCCGGGGTCGCGCACTCATCAAAGGTGTGCCGCGGGACCTCGAACTTGACCGTCTCGGTCTCCCCCAGGTACTCGATGTCGGCCGGCTGGCAGCGCATGCACGGCACGGCATCGTCCGGCAGCTCGCGCCAGGTGCACGGCTCGCCGGACACCTTCCCGGTGGACGTGCGGCAGCGGCCGGTGTTGTCGTGGTAGACCCGCGAGTACCCGGCACGGTGCAGCAGCAGGCCGCCGGAGTCCAGCCGGTAGAGCGTGATGGTCATCCAGCGCGGCTTGCTGGTGTTGGTCCCTGCCTGCCCGATGAGCTTCCCGGAGATCTCATGGACGGTGTCGCGGTCCTCAATCGTGACCTGCGGCATTGTGACCTCCTCCCTAAATGATCTTCTTCATCGTTACCGACAGAGCGGTATAACGGCCCGGCCGCCAGCCTGCATTCCGCGGCCATGGCCGGAACAAACCTGGCATGGTGAGGTGTTGACAAGATTTGGAGCAAGACAAGCACTACAGGGAGAAGATTATTACCATGTCTATCGGAGTAGACGACCGCTGGACGCAGCTGCGTCAGCGCATCAGCAGTGACCTGCTCGGCAGCGCCGCCAAGCGCATCGTGCTGCGGTGGATGGACGACCTGGAGAAGCCAGCGCGGCACCCGCCGCTACTACATCAGAGGAAGATGATCATGAGCACAACTGAGGTCCGGCACAGCGAGAGCTGGCAGCTGACCATCCGGCCCGAGGAAAACGACGCCGACTGGCCGGCCGAGCACAAGGGCCGCTACACCGGCCGGATCAGGCCGGACGTGATCCACGTCAATTTCAGCCGCGGCCAGGGCAGCTATACCGGATCGGCATCGGGATTCAAGATCCTGAAGAACGGCCAGCCGAGCGAGAGGATGCGCGGCACCGACCAGTGGTGGTACAGCGGTCCTGCGCCGGAGTGGGCGAAGGCAATCATCGAGACCGAGATAGTCGGTGCTGGCCTGATTACGGATCTGATGGATAGCAATGAGTGATTGCGGCCACTTTGATTTCGGTGCGAATGACCCGGTTGCAGCCCGTATAGGGCTGGGAACCGCTTCACTCCGCTACATCCGGCTCGGGTACTCGGTGCTCCCGCTGATCCGGGGCGGCAAGAAGCCGCACCGGATGCTGCCGCTGGAGCCGGGGGGCGTGCACAACGCCTCCCGGTCCCCGGTCCAGGCAGAGGCCCGGTGGGGCCTCGACCCGGCCGCGAACGTGGGCGTGGCGACCGGTAAGGTCTCCAACCTGGTGGTGGCCGACCTCGACATCAAGGGCCTGTCCAACGGGGTCGAGAGCCTGACGGTGTTCCTGCGGACGACCGGCATGGAGCTGCCGGCCGGCATCCCGGTGGTGCATACGCCCAGCGGGGGCATGCACCTCTGGATGCGCTGGTGGGATGGCTGGGACGTTCCCGAGCGTCCCGGCATCCTGCCCGGCGTCGACATCAAGGGCAACGGCGGCCTGGTGGTCGCGCCGCCCTCGATGCTCGTGCACTCCGCAGCCAGCCGCCCTGGTGAGCCAGGCGGCGGCACGTTCGCCTACCCGTACTACTGGGCGGACGGCTGCCCGTGCCAGGCACCACAGGCACCGAAGTGGCTCGCGCAGTGGATCAGCTCGGCACCGTCGGTGGCCGCGGACGGCAGCACGCACGATATCGGCGAGCCCGCTCCCGAGCTGGCCGAGCTGGTGAAGACGGGTATCGAGGTCGGCCAGCGCAATGACACGCTCTACCGGCTGGCGTGCTCGCGGTACCGCTACCATGGCACCGGCCCGGAGGCGTCTCTGCGCGTGATCGAGGAGGTCCGGGCCGTCTATGACGTGTCCGACCACGCCGGGATGGGCTGGCACGAGGTGCTCGTGATCATCCAGTCAGCACGCAAGTTCATCGAGAGCCGGGAGGCTGCCGAGCTGGCCCAGTGGACCGCATACCAGAACCGGCACGGCCTGCCGGGCTGAGCCGGTATGGGTGATGACAACAAGCAGGAACAGTACCTGTCCAGTCTCAACACTGAGCTGAGCTGCCCAGACTCCGACTTGCGTGCGCATCTGTCAGCACCGTATCGTAGTGCGTCATGAGCGCACCACTGAACAAGGAGACCCGCGGCGAGGCCGTCAACGTCCAGACCAAGCTGCCGCACACGGAGATCGCCAGGCTTACCGCGCTGATGGCAGCGCGCCGCCGGAAGAACCGGTCCCAGCTGGTCCGCGAGCTGATCGCCAGCGCGCTCGACCGCATCGAGACCGAGCAGACGGGCCGATCGGCATGACCACCGTCGCCGTGGTGAAGCCGCTCACCGTGCAGAACGTCGAGGTCTCGACCGCCGCTGTCGAGGTCAAGACCATCCAGGTCAGCCGCAAGCAGATGACGCTGTCGATGTTCCGCCAGCTGATCGATGAGCGCCTGATCGGTGACGGCCAGGCATTCCGCGGCAACCCGTGGGGCTGCGTCAACTATCACCACGAGTGCGGCTACCGGACCTGGCACCAAGACTGGTGCGATGACTTCCGCCACGGCAGGCACCTGCACGTTGTCTGGCAGAAGGGCAGTGACCTGCGCAAGGCAACCGTGTACGAGCGGGACTGGTGCACTTACGGGCCTGCTGTCGTCGGCGCGCTGGTGAGCGGCCCGGAGGCTGACCGGCTGGTCCAGGCTGCATACTGCACGAATGACCACCGGCTGCCGGACTGGATGGGCACTCACGACGGCACGAAGCCCTGGCCGGCATACCTGTCTTTCCCCTGGACTGACGGACTGATATGCCGGGCCAGCCCGCCGCGCGGTCACGCGAATCCGCCCTGGCAGCAGGACGAGCCCGGCTTGCCCTGCGGCGACGGCCAGGCATACGACGCGGCACTCAGGGATTTCGGCGAGCACATCGCCTGGCGTGCGGCAGAGGCAGAGGGCCGGGTCCGGTACGCAGAGCGCTGGGCCGAGCTGCAGGATCTGCCGCAGCTGTTCATCGCGGTGTAGGAAACGGCCCGCCGGGCGCGGGCCGCAGCAGACGCAAGACCTATGAAGATGATCAGGCCGGCACCGTAAAAGTGCCGGCCTGATCCCGCTAACAACCATGGGGCTGACCAGGCCCCGGACAACGCATCTGAGGGACGCGTGCGAGCCTGAAACTTGACAACTCAACAGGGCAGCCAGCGCAGGTGAGGCTGGTACCTCACGCCTCCAGCGCGATCGTGAGTGTCCGGGTCGCGCTTAGGCTGCGGTCGTGCCTGATGTCGAGCCTGGAGCATACAGCCACGCATAGTGTGATGTTGGGCCCGGCTGCCAGGGCTGCGCACCGGCAGATGCGGGCGGCGCTGCAGCATAAGCAAAGATGCTTGCCAGAAGCTCGGAGCGCAGGTCAAACTGCTCGCAAGGATCAGCGAGCAGGGCCTCGAAGGAGATGCCACGCGACAGGGCAACGTGGGAGTCTGCCATCCGCCTATCCTCTTCCACTGGTGGACGTCTCAGTCGCAGTATGACCGCTGAGCTGGAAAACGCAACGTAGAGACTCCGCTTGCGACATTACATCGTGGCCCGAGGGGGCCGTTCGCGGGCCAGATTCTGCTCAGCCCCAGCGGCTCGCCATTGCTGCTCTGCCTTGCGTAGCGCAAGCCGGGCGGACTGACGCAATCGGTCGACACGACCAACCTGGTTCGGATCGCCGAAGAGCATGTGGGCTGTTTCCGAGTACGACAGCCCATAGTGGATCGTAGCCAATTCACCTCCCAGTACGGGGGCAGATGCCCTGGCTGCGGGAACCGGTTCGAGCCGGGCGAGCGGATCCGCGCCGATGACGACCTCGGCGACTTCGTCTGCGAGGCCTGCGGATCGGCGGAGTCGTGAGCAGGACCGGCAACGACCTGCAGGGCGGGCGCCGGCCTGCGTGCTTACCGGGTGATGAGAGCCAGGCACCCGGACTGGGACTGGCCGGAGCGGGACAAGATCACTAAGGAGACAGCAGCATCTTCGTCCGCTGACGCCCCGGCTGAAACGGCTGTAGCATCAGGGCACTCGCCTGCCAGCGGGTCCTGAATCTGATCTTGAAACGGGTATCTGAAATCCCCCGCATAGCGAGAGGCCGCACCACCGGCAAGGTTTGCGGCCCCTCGCGCACGCCTGATTAGGAGGCGGCTGCAATGCACAAGGTAGCAGACCGCGGTGCCGGCCAGGGAAACTTCCGGTGACTACACCAGCCGGTGACCAGGGCAGCAGCGGCAGCCGGGCTCCGGCAACGCAGGTGATCACCAGGATCCTGCAGCGTGACTACACCCTCGGCCGGACCGGGCAGGGCCAGCCGTTCGCCGTCCGCAATGACGTGCCGTCGGTGCTGATCCCGTTCACCGGCTCGGGCGGGCTCCGCAACCGGCTGGCGTATGACTTCCAGCGCGAGACCAGCGGCCAGCGCACCGCCCCCTCCAACGCGCTGTCAGAGGCACTGGCCGGGGCCGAGGGCCAGACGTACGCCATGGCCGCCAGCAGGCCCAGCCTGCGGATAGCCCGCTACCGGGACGCGCTGTACCTGGATCTCGGCCGCGCCGACGGTGCTGCCGTCGAGCTGCTGCCCGGACGCTGGCATCTGGTCACCCGCCCGCCCGTGCTGTTCACCCGCACCGCGATGAGCGGCGAGATCCCGCTGCCCGAGCCGCCCGGCGACCTGGACGCGGCCAGGGACCTGATCAACATAGACGGAGACGGCCACTGGGCGCTGTACTGCGCCTGCCGGGTGGCCAGCCTGTTCCCCGGCATCACGCACCCGGTCGAGCTGTTCACCGGCCCGCCGGGCTCGGCCAAGACCACCACCATGCGGATGACCGCCGACTGGACGGATCCCTCGCCCGCGATGATCCCGGTGCCGCGGGACGGCCGCACCTGGTCGACCATCGCCGCGTCATCCTACGTGCTGCCTGTTGACAACGTGTCCGGAATCCCGGTCTGGTGGTCTGACCTGCTGTGCAAGGCCGCCAGCGGGGACGGCTGGGTGGACCGCGCGCTCTACACCGACGGCGATGTCTACGTGTCGGCGTTCCAGTCGGTGGTGCTGCTCAACGGCATCACGCTCGGCGGCCTGCGCGGTGACCTGGCCGACCGCATCTGCCTGCACGTTCTCGCCCCGCCGCGCGGCTACCGGTCTGATGACGAGCTGGACGCCCGCTGGCAGGCAGCCAGGCCGGCGGCGCTGGCGTGGCTGCTGGACCGGACCGCCGAGGTGATGGCCGGGATGCTCGTCCAGCCGCTGCCCGTCACGGCGTCCCGGCTGTCGAGGTTCGAGCAGATTGTCCGGATCGTGGACTCGCGCTGGCGGACAAATGCCATGGCCGTCTGGCAGAGCGGCCGTCACGACATCCTTGAGGATGTGGCGGACAGCGACGCGGTCGCGGTTGCGCTGCGGGCAGCCATCCACGCGCCGGTCAGCCTGACCGCCACGCAGCTGCTGGACGCGCTGCGGCTGCACCTGCCGCTGTCCCGCACCGACTGGACGCCGAGGCTGCTGAGCGAGCACCTGGAGCGCACGGCCGGGGCGCTGGAAAACCTCGGCTGGCAGATGCGCAGATACCGCGAGGGCGGCGGGACGAGGACCCGGAAGTGGATGATCGTGCCGCCTGAGGCGGGCAACGGGCACTCTGTCTCGTGGCCTTCATATGTCGCCCCGCAAATCTAGAAAAGTAGCTTCAAGATCATTTGGGGACGCAGGGGACGCAGGATTACACTCACCATC
>JBOHCP010000015.1:0-19811 GCA_050698875.1 Streptosporangiaceae bacterium
GCACTGTCAGGGCCTGCACTGTCAGGGCCGGCACTGTCAGGGCCAGCATTGTCAGGGCCGGCACTGTCTGGGCCGGCCGTGTCTGGGCCGGCCGTGTCTGGGCCGGCATCACTGGTCGCCGACGCCCCGCCGTCGGTCGTGGCCTCCGCCAGTAGCGAGTCCAGCCGGGCGCCGGAGATACGGCGGAATGCCCGGTATACCCGGTCCCGTTCGAGCAGCGCAACCTCTAGCTCGCTGCTGGTCATCGGCTCGGCGGCGCCGTCACCCTGGCTGGCAAGGGACGCGATCGCTAGCCGCATAGCCTCACTCAGCGACAGCGATGCGGAGTATCCCTCCTTGATAACGGCCGCCACCCGATCGGCCTGGCCCCCGACGACCACGAAATCGCGCTCGTCGGCGACCGAACCCTCGAACGTGATCCGGTAGATCTCGTCGGTCGCTGTCGTCTTGCCGACCTGGGCGACCACGATCTCAACCTCGTAGGGCTTCGGGCTGTCGGTGAACAGCGACCCGAGCAGTTGCCCATACCAGTCGGCGAGCCCGCGCGCGGTCACATCCCGCCGGTCGTACCTGAACCCAGTCGCATCCGCATAACGCACGCCGGCCTTGCGCAGCGTCTCGAACTCGTTGTACCGACCGACCGCGGCGAACGCGATCCGGTCGTACAATTCGCTGAACTTCCGCAGCGCCCGAGACGGATTGGGGGCGACGAACAGGATGCCGGCCTCGCAGCTGAGCACGACGCCGCTTCGAATCTGGTTGATGCGCCGGCGGGCATAGTCCGCCTTGTCCTTCATCACCTGCTCAGGTGACACATAACCGAACGGCATCGACACCGCAGGAGCTTCCTTACTCGAGAGGGTCACGGAGGTGATCAGAGGCCCGATTCCAGCGGCGCGGTCGGCCCGTCGGGCCGCTGCATCCGCTCGGTTACCACCGCCTCGGCGTACCGGCCTGCCTCGGACTCGCTGAGCCGGTGGAAACCGTCCGCGGTCACGGTGGCGACGACCGGGTAGATCCGCCGCGACATATCCGGTCCGCCGGTGGCCGAGTCGTCGTCAGCGGCGTCGTACAGCGCATGCATGAGAACCAGCGCGACGTCCTGCGCGCTCATGCCGTCCCGGTACAGCTTCTTGAGAGAACCGCGCGCGAACACTGAGCCGGATCCGATGCCGAAGAACCGCTGCTCCTCGTACTTGCCGCCGGTCGCGTCGAAGCTGAAGATCCGGCCCTGGCCAGTCTCCTCGTCATAGCCCGCCAGCAGCGGCACCGCGACCAGACCCTGCATCGCCGCGCCCAGATTGGCCTTGACAAAACCGGCCAGCAGGTTGGCCTTGCCCTCCAGGGACAGCGACCGGCCTTCGAGCTTCTCGTAGTGCTCGAGTTCCACGGCGTACAGCCGCACCAGGTCCACGCCCACTCCCGCGACACCCGAGATGCCGACGCACGAGTACTCGTCGCTGCGGAACACCTTCTCGAAGGTCCGCTGCGCGATCATGTTGCCTGCCGTCGCCCGCCGGTCGCCCGCCATCACGGCGCCACCGTCGCACACCGCGGTGACGATGGTGGTCCCGTGCGGCAGGTCAGGCAGGCCGCCAGTGCCGCCGTCGCCTTGCCCTGCCCTGGGCAGCAGGTCCGGTGCCGCCATGCTGAGAAAGTCGGCAAACGACGATGACCCGGCGGCAAGGAACGCCGCAGTTTGCCACCGTCCCTGAGGTTCAAAGCCGCCCACCGCGAAGTCCCTCCGTTCAGTGCCACGACCACCGGGCAGGTGCCATCAAGACTGGCCCCCTGGCAGCCCGTTCCCGGCTCTCGCCGTGCTGCTGTGCAGGACTCTACTGCCCGCCCTTTTGCACGTACGACCGGACGAACTCCTCGGCGTTCTCCTCGAGCACCTCGTCGATCTCGTCGAGGATCGCGTCCACGTCGTCGGTCAGCTTGTCCTGCCGCTCCCTGACCTCGTCCGTCTCCTGGACGTCGGTGTCGACATCTTCCTCGGCGCGGCGAGGCGCCTGCCGCTGACCGCCGGTGTCCTTAGTCGCCATGCCTTACCTCCGTGCTCCGCGGCGTACCCGCAGTGTCCACGCTATCCTCGCCTGCCAGTCCGCCGTCCAACCCGGCGCGCACTGCATCGCTATCACGCCGAGGCAACTCGTGGCCAGGATAAACACACCGGGGCGCGAACCGCGCAGGGCCGCCGAGCGTTATGGGCTGAGTGCAACTTTTGTCCGGCGCGCCGGGCTCACGAACCGGTGAGCGCTGCGACCAGGTCGCCCGCCGTGAGGCAGGTGTCGAGCAGCCGGCCCACGTGGGCCCTGGTGCCCCGCAGCGGCTCCAGCGTCGGCACCCGCTGCAGCGACTCCCGGCCCGGAATATCGAAGATCACCGAGTCCCAGGACGCGGCGGCGACCGCGTCTGGATACTGCCGCAGGCAGCGGCCCCGGAAGTAGGCCCGGGTGTCCTCCGGCGGGTCATCAACGGCCCTGGCGACAGCGGCCTCGCTCACCAGCCTCGTGACCCGGCCGCGGGCAGCGAGCCGGTTGTACAGGCCCCGGTCTGGCCGGACGTCGGCATACTGCAGGTCGACAAGCTGCAGACGCGGATGGCCCCAGGCCAGCCCGTCCCTGGCTCGGTAGCCTTCCAGAATCTCCAGCTTGGCCACCCAGTCCAGCTCCCTGGACGTCTGCATGGGGTCGTCGGCCAGCCGGGTCAGCACGCTTTCCCAGCGCGTCAGCACGTCGGCGGTAACGTCGTCGACGTCGGTACCGTACTTGTCCTCGGTGTACTTCCTGGCCAGCTCCAGGTACTCCATCTGCAGCTGGACCGCCGTCATCTTGCGGCCGTCCCTGAGCGTTACCAGGTGCTTCAGGCCAGGGTCATGAGAGATGGCTCGCAGTTCCGCCACCGGCGACTCGATGGCCAGGTCGGTGGCCAGGAACCGCGCCTCGATCATGGCCAGCACCAGCGCGGTGCTGCCGAGCTTGAGGAAGGTGGAGATCTCGCTCATGTTCGCGTCGCCGATGATCACGTGCAGCCGGCGGTACTTGTCCGGGTCGGCGTGCGGCTCGTCGCGCGTGTTAATGATCGGCCGCTTCAGCGTCGTCTCCAGGCCGACCTCGACCTCGAAGAAGTCGGCTCGCTGGCTGATCTGGAAGCCGTCGTCGCGACCGTCGGCGCCCCGGCCGACCCGGCCCGCCCCGCATACCACCTGGCGGGACACGAAGAACGGCGTCAGGTGCCTGACGATGTCCGCGAACGGAGTCGCACGGTTCATCAGGTAGTTCTCGTGGCAGCCGTAGGAGGCGCCCTTGTTGTCGGTGTTGTTCTTGTAGAGCTGAATCGGCTGGCCACCTGGCGTGGTCGCGGCCCGCGCGGCCGCCTCGGCCATGACCCGCTCGCCGGCCTTATCCCAGATCACGGCGTCGAGCGGGTTCGTGCACTCGGGCGCGGAGTACTCGGGGTGGGCGTGGTCTACATACAGCCGCGCGCCGTTGGTGAGGATCACGTTGGCCAGCCCGAGGTCCTCGTCGGTGAGCTGGGACGAGTCGGCCGTCTCCGCGGCCAGGTCGAACCCCCTGGCGTCCCTGAGCGGGTTCTCTTCCTCGAAGTCCCAGCGCGGCCGCCTGGCCCGCGCCGCGGTGGCGGCCTGGTAGGCGTTGACCACCTGCGACGAGCTGACCATGGCGTTCACGCCAGGCTGTCCGGGCACGGAAATGCCGTACTCGGTCTCGATGCCCATAACCCGGCGCGCGCTCATGCCCTAGAGCCTAAGCTGCGGACGCCGTCGGCCGCACGCCCCGCCCCGCCGGAACCCCGGCTACAGGTACTGGCCGGTGTTGGACACGGTGTCGATGGACCGGCCTGCCTCGGTGCCGCTCTTGCCGGAGATGAGCGTGCGGATGTAGACGATCCGCTCGCCCTTCTTGCCGGAGATCCGCGCCCAGTCGTCGGGGTTGGTCGTGTTCGGCAGGTCCTCGTTTTCCTTGAACTCGTCGATGCACGCCGACAGCAAGTGCGCGATGCGCAGCCCCTTCTGACCGGTCTCGAGGAACTCCTTGATGGCCATCTTCTTCGCCCGGTCGACGATGTTCTGGATCATCGCGCCGGAGTTGAAGTCGCGGAAGTACAGCACCTCCTTGTCACCGTTGGCGTAGGTGACCTCGAGGAACTTGTTCTCCTCGGTCTCGCTGTACATCCGCTCGACCACGCGCTGGATCATCTCAGCGACCGTCGCGTCCGCGTGCCCGCCGTACTCGGCGAGGTCGTCGGGGTGCAGCGGCAGGTTGGGCAGCACGTACTTGGAGAAGATGTCGCGGGCCGCCTCGACGTCGGGACGCTCGATCTTGATCTTCACGTCCAGTCGGCCGGGCCGCAGGATAGCCGGGTCGATCATGTCCTCGCGGTTCGACGCGCCGATCACGATGACGTTCTCCAGCCCCTCCACGCCGTCGATCTCGCTGAGCAGCTGCGGCACGATCGTGTTCTCCACGTCGCTCGACACGCCCGAGCCACGGGTCCGGAATATGGAGTCCATCTCGTCGAAGAACACGATGACCGGCATGCCCTCGCTGGCCTTCTCCCTGGCGCGCTGGAACACCAGCCGGATGTGCCGCTCGGTCTCACCCACGTACTTGTTCAGCAGCTCCGGGCCTTTGATGTTGAGGAAGAAGCTGCGCCGCTCCTTTGCCGGGCCCGCCTCGTCCGAGAGGGCACCGTCACCGTCTTGCGCGGCCCGCTTGGCGACCTGCTTTGCCAGCGAGTTCGCCACGGCCTTGGCGATGAGTGTCTTGCCGCAGCCGGGCGGGCCGTAGAGCAGCACGCCCTTCGGCGGCCGCAGCTGGTGCTCGCGGAATAGGTCGGCGTGCAGGTAGGGCAGTTCGATGGCGTCCCGGATCTGCTCGATCTGCGAGGCTAGCCCGCCGATCTCCGCATAGGAGATGTCGGGGACTTCCTCCAGGATGAGCTCCTCGACCTCGGCCTTCGGGATGCGCTCGTAGACATAGCCGGAGCGCGGCTCGAGCAGCAGCGAGTCACCGGCACGCAGGGTCGACCCGCGCAGCGGCTCCGCCAGCCTGGCGATGCGCTCCTCGTCGGCGTGCGAGATGATCAGCACGCGGTCGCCATCCTCCAGTAGCTCCTTGAGCATGACAACCTCGCCGACCGACTCATAGCCCTGGGCAATGACGACGTTCAGCGCCTCGTTGAGCACCACTTCCTGACCCGGCTTCAGGCCGGCGAGCTCCACTCCGGGGCTGACGCTGACCCGCATCTTGCGTCCGCCGGTGAACACATCCGCGGTGCCCTCCGGCGTGGCCTGCAGGAAAATGCCGAAGCCGCTCGGCGGCTGGGCGAGCCGGTCGACCTCCTCCTTCAGCGCGACGATCTGATCCCGTGCCTCGCGCAGCGTGCCCGCGAGCCGATCGTTCTGGCTCGTCAGCGCGGCGAGGCTGGATTCGGCCTCGCGCAGCCGCTGCTCGATCAGGTGCGTCTGCCTGGGCGTGTCGGCGAGCCGGCTGCGCAGGGCGGCGACCTCCTCTTCCAGGAAGGAGACCTGCGTGGTCAGGACCTTGACCTCATCGTCGTGCCGCCCGAAGTGAACGCTGTCGTCACGAGAGGCCATGCCCCTCACCCCCTCCTGAGAGCTGAGTTACCTAGACCCTACCTATCCACGGTCAATACGTAACCCGGCGACGGGCGTCGAGTATGCATCCCGCGGTTACGATCCGGGAAACGCGCTGGCCGACCGCCTATTCCCCGGCGCCCGCACCAGCAATCCCGCCGGTATCGGCGGCATCAGGGGCGCCGGCGCCGGCCACCGCGGCTGGCTGCGCTGCGGCTGCTTCCGCTGCTGCGGCGTCGGCGCCCTTGGAGGGGCGCCTGCGGCGCGGTGGCGCGACCACCCCGTGGGCCAGCCGTCTGGCCGTGACCAGGAATCCGGTGTGCCCCACCATGCGGTGCTCGGGCCGGACGGCAAGCCCGTCCACGTGCCAGCCGCGCTGCAGCGTCTCCCAGGCGGCCGGCTCGGCGAACCTGCCCTGCTCCCGCGCTGCGGTCACCGTCCTCGCGAGCTGGGTCGTGGTCGCGACGTAGCAGCACAGCACTCCGCCCGGGCGGAGCATGTCCGCGGCAGCCACCACGTAATCCCAGGGCGAGAGCATGTCAAGCACGACGCGGTCGGCGTCGGCGATCCCGGCCGGTTCAAGGTCGCCGACGATCAGCCGCCAGGCCGGGTGCGGCCCGCCGAAGTACCGCTGCACATTGCCGATCGCAATGTCGGCGAAGTCCGGCCGGCGCTCGAACGAGGTGAGCCGGCCGGCCTCGCCCACCGCACGCAGCAGCCAGCAGGACAGTGCGCCCGAGCCCGCGCCCGCCTCTACTACGTGCGCGCCGGGGAAGATGTCGGCGAGGCCAACGATCTGCGCCGCGTCCTTGGGATACACGACAGCAGCGCCGCGCTCCATGGCCAGCGCGTAGTCAGCGAGTAGCGGCCGGAAAGCGAGATACGATGTGCCATCCGCCGACGTCACCAGGCTGCCCTCGGGCCTGCCGATGAGGTCGTCGTGCGCCAGCGCGCCCCGGTGCGTGTGGAACGACTTGCCAGGGCTCAGCACGAGGCGGTGCCTGCGCCCTTTCGGGTCGGTCAGCTGCACCTGATCGCCGGCCGCGAACGGGCCGCGAGGCGGAGTGATCACGGCTGACAGGCTAACGGGAGCGCAGCCGCCCGTTGGTCAGCTGCCCGCGAACGCGTGGTCGAGGTCGGCGGTGGCGAGCACGCCGTAGACCTGACCAGACGGCTCTACGAGCAGATATTCCGAGGCCGGCGCGCGCCGGACGGCCTCGATCAGGTCCATGCCCGACAAGTCGGCGGACAGGATCATGTCCGGGTCCAGCGTCCTGGCCAGCGACCCGGCGTCTACCCACGGCCGGCGTTGCTCGGGGGTCGCCATGACGGCACCCTCGTTGACGATCGCGATGGGCTTTGCCTCGTGGTCGACGACCACCAGCGCCCTGGCCTGCGCGAGATCTGCCCGCCTGATGGCCTCCGCGAGCGGCAGGGTCGGCGGGATCGGGATCGCACGCCTGGCCAGCGCCCGCGCCTGCAGCGCGGGCAGCCGCTCCCGGACTCGGGCGGACCGCAGCGCCTGGCCGGCGCTCATCCACATGAACGCGGCGAGCGCTATCAGCCAGATGCCGTAGCCGTCGGCAAGGCTCAGCGTGGTGCCGGACCGCAACGAGAGCTGCCTGAAGGGCACCAGCACGGCCGCGACCATGGCGAGCGCGATAATCCGCCCGGCCCAGGCGGCGAGCACGGTGGAATAGCTGTTCCGCCCGGTCAGCTTCCACAGCCCGGCCCGCAGCAGCCGGCCGCCATCGAGCGGCAGCCCTGGCAGCAGGTTGAAGCCGCCCACGACGGCGTTGGCCAGGATGAGCCGGTCGATCAGCACGCGCGGGATGCCGTGCGGGCTAGCGAGCACGTTCAGGCCGATGCCGATGCCCGCAAGCGCCAGCGACATGGCCGGGCCTGCCGCCGACACCAGGAACTCCCTGCCTGGCGTCGGTGGCTCCTGCTCGATCTCGGAGAAGCCGCCGAGCGGGTACAGCAGGATCCGGCGCACCGGCAGCTTGAACCCGATGGCGACCAGGCTGTGGCTCAGCTCGTGGACGAGCACGGACAGGTACAGCAGGACAACGAAGGCGACAGCGACCAGGTACCGCGGTACGGAACCCTGCACGGTGCCCGGCAGCGAGCCAGAGTTGGAATACAGCACGACCAGCACCGCGGCGACCAGGAACCAGTACGGCGAGATGAAGACGGGGATGCCGAACGGCCGGGCGACCATGATGCCGAGGCCCCGTGACCGCGGCGTCGGAGTCCGCGGCCCTGACTGCTGCGGTCCGCCCGGCTGGGTACCATCTGCCACGCATCGATGCTACGCGGCGCGGGCGCATTCTCAGCTCCGCTGCGGGACGGACCTGGCCGGCGCGCCGGCGAGCCTGGCCAGCTCCTCGTTGTCGGAAGCGTCCCCTAGGCTGCCAGCATGAGCGACACACTCGCCGAGCCAGCCCCGCCGCCAGTCGCGGAGCAGGCGGCGCCGCCAGCCGCCGAGCAGGCGGTGCAGCCAGCCGCCGAGCAGGCGGTGCGGCCAGCCGGCCCGAGCTTGTCGCCATCCCGCGCGGCCGACTTCATGACCTGCCCGCTGCTGTACCGGTTCCGGGTCGTCGACCGGCTGCCGGAGGCGCCGAGCCCGGCAACCGCGCGCGGCACGCTGGTCCACGCGGTGCTTGAGCGGCTGTTCGACGAGCCGTCGGGCAGCCGGACGCCCGCCGCCGCCCGCATGCTGCTGCCGGGTCAGTGGGACCGGCTGGTCGCCGAGGTGCCGGCGCTGGCCGGGCTGTTCGACGACGCCACGGAGCAGGCCGCCTGGTTCGAGGAGGCCGCGCGGATGCTCGATCGCTACTTCACGCTGGAGGATCCCACCCGGATCGAGCCGAGTTACCGCGAGATGTCGGTGCAAGCGCTGCTGGAGTCCGGGCTGACGCTCCGCGGCTATATCGACCGGCTCGACATCGCGCCGACCGGCGAGATCCGCATCGTGGACTACAAGACCGGCCTGGCTCCGCGGCAGGAATACGAGGCCAGGGCGCTATTCCAGATGAAGTTCTACGCGCTCGCGCTCTGGCGGACGCGCGGCGCGATCCCGCGCCTGCTGCAGCTGATCTACCTGGGCAACGGGGAGCTGGTCAGGTACGCGCCCGACGAGGGCGACCTGCTGGCGACCGAGCGCAAGATCAACGCTCTGTGGCAGGCCATCAACCGGGCTGCGACCTCGGGGGACTGGCGACCACGGCCAAGCAGGCTCTGCGAGTGGTGCTCGTACCAGGCGATGTGCCCGGCGTTCGGCGGCACGCCGCCGCCGCTGCCCGAGTCGGAGCTCACCGCGCGGGCGCCAGCGGCTGCCCTGCCGCCGCCCGGCTAGACAGCGGCCGGCTGCGAGTTCTCCGGGAAGTGGCACGCCACCTTGTGACCGGCCACCAGCTCGGCCAGCGGCGGCTCGACGGTCCGGCAGATTTCCTGCGCCTTCCAGCACCGGGTGTGAAATCGGCACGCAGGCGGCGGGTTCAGCGGGCTCGGCACGTCGCCGGTGAGCCGGATGCGCTCGCGCCGTTCCCGCGCGCCGCCCTCGCCGCGCACCGGCTCGGGCACCGGCACCGCGGACATCAGCGCGACGGTGTAGGGGTGCCGCGGCGTCGCGTACAGCTGGTCCCGGCTGGCAACCTCCACCAGCTTGCCGAGGTACATGACCGCCACGGTGTCGCTGATGTGCCTGACCACCGACAGGTCGTGGGCGATCACCACGTAGGTCAGGCCGAGCTCCTGCTGCAGGTCCTCAAGCAGGTTCACCACCTGCGCCTGGATCGACACGTCCAGCGCCGACACCGGCTCGTCGGCGACGATGAGCTTCGGCTTGAGCGCAAGCGTCCTGGCGATGCCGATGCGCTGCCGCTGGCCGCCGGAGAACTCATGCGGATACCTGTTGTAGTGCTCGGGGTTGAGGCCGACAAGCTCGAGCAGGTCCTGTACTTCCTGCTTGGTGCCCCGCTCGGTCTGCACGCCCTGCAGCCGGAATGGCGCCCCGACGATCGTGCCCACCGTGTGCCGCGGGTTCAGCGACGAGTACGGGTCCTGGAAGATCATCTGGATGTCGCGCCGCAGCGGACGCATGGCAGCCATGGACAGGTGCGTGATATCCCGCTCGTCGAAGACGATCTGCCCGCCGGTCGGCTCGAGCAGCCTGGTCAGCAGCCGCCCGGTGGTGGTCTTGCCGCAGCCGGACTCGCCCACGAGGCCGAGCGTCTGCCCGGCCGGGACCTCGAAGTCGATGCCGTCGACCGCCTGGACGGCGCCGACGCTGTGCCGGAAGACGACGCCGTGCGTCACCGGGAAGTGCTTCTGCAGACCCGTCACCCGCAGCAGTGCGTCTCCCGCGGCGCCGGCGTCCCCGGTCACCGCCGGTGTGCTGGCCGGCGCGCTCACTGGTCCTCCCCGTCTGCGCCGGCGAGGGTGGCTACTCTTTCGGTGCGCAGCGTCGACCGCTGCAGGCTGGTCAGATGGCACGCCACGCGGTGTCCAGGCTCGATCTCCCGCAATTCGGGTACCTGCGTCTCGCTCCGGCCTTCGGTCATCGACGCGTAGTCGCAGCGCGGGTGGAACGGGCAGCCGGCCGGCACGTTGATGAGGCTGGGCGGCGTGCCCCTGATCGGGATCAGCCGCTCTGCCCTCGCCTCGTCGAGGCGGGGCATCGAGCTGAGCAGCCCCCACGTATAGGGATGGCCTGGCCGCCCGAAGATGTCCTGGGCTGAGCCGTACTCGGCGACCCGGCCGCTGTACATGACCAGGATGTCGTCCGACAATTCGGCCACCACGCCCAGGTCGTGGGTGATGATGATGACCGCAGAGCCGAACTCCCGCTGCAGGTCGGAGATCAGGTCCAGGATCTGTGCCTGCACGGTCACGTCCAGCGCGGTCGTGGGCTCGTCGGCGATCAGCAGCTCTGGATTGCAGCTCAGCGCCATGGCGATCATGGCCCGCTGGCGCATGCCACCGGAGAACTGGTGCGGGTAATCGTCGACCCTGGTAGCCGGCTGCGGAATGCCGACTCGGTCCAGCATGTCGATGGCGTGCTGGCGGGCGGCCTTCTTGCCGACCTTGTTGTGGATCAGGTAGGCCTCGGCGATCTGCGCGCCGATCGTGTAGTAAGGGTGCAGCGACGACAGCGAATCCTGGAAGATCATCGCCATCTTCCTGCCGCGCAGTTGGCGCACCCGCTCCGGTGCCGCGCTGACCAGATCCTCGCCGTCCAGCCAGATGTGGCCGGAGATATCGGCGTGGCTGTGCAGGTGCAGGCCCAGGATGCCCAGGCTGGTCACGCTCTTGCCGGAGCCTGACTCGCCGACGATCCCGAGCGTCCTGCCGCGCTCCAAAGTGAACGAGACCCCGTCGACGGCCCGCACGAGCCCGTCGTCGGTCGGGAAGTGGATCCGCAGGTCGCGCACCTCGAGCATGACGCCGGAGGCCGACTGCTCGACGATCCGGCCCTCGGTTTCCGGCTGTCGCAAGCCGCGCCGTCGAGGTAGGTCGATCTGCTCGCCGCCGCCTGCCCGGTCCATCATTGCCTCACCCTCGGGTCGACGACCGCGTACAGGATGTCCACGATCAAGTTGGCAATGACGACGAAGAAGGCCGCGAGCAGCACCACGCCCATGATCTCCGGGAAGTCCTGGTTCTGAATAGCCTCGATCGTGAACAGGCCGAGCCCGTGCAGGGAGAACGTGACCTCGGTGATGATCGCGCCACCGATCAGCAGGCCGATGTCCAGCCCGAAGATCGTGACGATCGGGGTGAGTGCCGCCCGCAGGCCGTGCTTGACGATCACCGTCCGCTCCGGCAGGCCCTTGGCCCTGGCCGTCCTGATGTAGTCCTCGCCCATGGTCTCCAGCATTCCCGACCTGGTCAGCCTCGCGTAGAGGGCGGAGTACAGGAACGCAAGGCAGACCCACGGCAGCACCAGGTTCCTTGCCCACTGCAGCGGGTTCTGGGTGATCCCTACATACTGAACGTTGAAGATCTGCCACTTGTAGCTGAACAGGTCCAGCGCGATCAGCCCGGTGAAGAAGATCGGCAGCGATACGCCGGTCAGCGCGGTCCCCATCGAAAACCGATCGAAGAACGTGCCCCGCTTCAGCGCCGAGATCACGCCGATCGTGATGCCGGAGGTCAGCCAGAGCACGGCCGCGCCGATCGCGAGGGATGCGGTCACCGGAATGTTGCTGACCATCATCGGCCAGACCGGCTGCTGGTTCTTGAACGAGTAGCCGAAGCACGGCGGCGGGCAGTACGCGCTCACCGGCCCGGCAGTGTAGTGCTCGCCGACGACGATCGCGCTCAGGTAGTGCCAGTACTGCACGTAGATCGGCAGGTTCAGGCCAAGCTGCCGCTCGACCTGGAGCACGGCGGAGTGGGTCGGGTTGCGTCCCACGTACTGGATGGCCAACCGATAGGTGGTCTCGCCACCGAGCTTCGGGATCAGGAAGAAGATCGCGAAGGTGAGCATGCTGACGATGATCAGCACGAACACGGTCGCGACCAGCCGCCGGATGATGAATGTGATCACTGCTTGCGGGCGCTAGTGCCCGGCCGGCAGCCGGGCACCAGCGCCATCACCTACCCTCTCTGTGCGTTAAGGCTGACCGGCTACTTCACGCCGAGGACGCCGTAGTTGTACATCCCGTAGTAGGTCTGGACGTTGACGTTGGTCAGGTCCGGGCTGCGATACAGCAGCGCCTTGCTGTAGACCTCCGGCAGGATGACGGCCTGCTTCATGACCTCCATGTCGATCTTGTTGGCGTACGCGTTCTTCTGCGCGGTGGAGGTGGCGGTCTGCATGTCGGCCAGCCACGTGTTCACCAGCGGGTCGTTCAGCTCCTCGATGTTGGTGTTGCCGGCCGGAGCGATCGCGTTGCTGTTCGTGATCTCGTCGAACCAGCCCCAGGCGTCCGGCCAGTCCGCGCCCCAGCCGCCGGAGTCGATGCCGAGGTCGTTGCTGTGGACGTAGGTCGGGACGCCGGCGAAGTTGCCGTAGTAGTTCGCGGCCGTCGAGCTCTTCAGACCGGTCGTGATGCCGACCCTCGACAGCGCCGCCTGCAGCGCTTGCGCGGCGGCGACCTCACGGGGCCGGTCGCTGCGGTAGGCGATGTTGGTGGTGAACCCGTTCGGGTGGCCGCACAGCACGAGCTGCTGCTTGGCCGCGGTGACGTCCCCGCCGGGCATGCTGAGCGCGTTGTACAGGTCGAAGCTCTTGTACCCGAGCACGGTAGGCGGCATCGCCGTGGACGCGATCGAGCCGCCGTACGGGCCGCCCTGCGCGGCCTGCAGGCTGGTCTTGTCGGCCGCGTACTCGATCGCTTCCCGGCAGTGCACGTTGTTCAACGGCGCGACCTGGGTGTTGAGGTAGAAGAACCACATGAACCCGTTAACCGGGTCATCTGAACTGGCCTTGAGCGTAGGGCTCGAGATGATCTTGTCCCTGGCCGCCGTCTGGACCCCGCTGCCCGCCTGGTCCACCTGGGCGGTGCCCGCGATCAGATTGCTGTCAATGCTGTTGGCGTTGACGGCGAGGTTAACGATGATCTTGCTGGCCAGCTGCTTGACCTGCGGGTCCCAGGATGGGTTCCACTCTGGGTTCGGCACCAGCGTGTACTGCTTGTTGAGCTGGTAGCTCTGGAACTCGTACGGCCCGGTCGACTGCGGGTGCAGCTGGTAGTTCGCGCCGGTGTCCTTACTCTGCGGCACCGGGGCGGTCTGCGGGAACGCGACCACGTAGTCGAAGTCCGCGAACGCCTGGTTCAGGTCGAACACGATCGTGGTCGGGTTCGGCGTCGTGATCGCGGTAAGGCCAGCAGGCGACTTGTCCTTGTACGGCCCCTGGTAGCTGGCTGCGTTCCCGGCCAGCAGTACCTGGAAGTAGGTCGGCCCGTTGATCAGCACGCTGCGGTCGAATGTGCGCTCGACGGCGTACTTCACGTCCGCCGAGGTGACCGGTGTACCGTCCTCGAACTTCACGCCCGACTTGATGTGGTAGGTCCAGGTCTTGTTGCCGTTGCTCGCCGTGCCGAGCGCGGTCGCCAGGGCCGGCACGATCTGCTCGCCGCAGGACCCGGGGCAGGACTCGTAGGTAGTCAGCGGGGTCGCATACAGCCTGGTGAAGTCCAGGTTGAACGCGTAGTAGGTGTTGCCGGCATCGGTAGAGTCCGGCCCGCTGCTGTTGTCGTAGACGATCGTCCCGCCCTTGTGGGCGGACGAGTTGACCGTCGAGGTGATCGCCTGCCCGAACGATGCGGACGATTTGCCGGTGCCGCCGCTGCTGCCGCAGCCGGCGAGCACAAGCGCACCGACCGCGCCGACGGCGGCCATTGCCATGACCCGTTGTCGTTTCATCGGATTACTTGCCTCCTGATAGGTATCCGAGGTTGGTGGGCTAGCGGCTCTTCGGGTCAAGCGCGTCGCGCAGCCCGTCGCCGAACAGGTTGAAGGCCATGATCGTGATGAAGATGGCCACGCCGGGTATGATCATGTACATCGGGTCGATGGAGAAAAAGCCGTTAGTCACGGCGTTGGACAGCATCTGGCCCCAGCTCGGAGTGGGTGGGATGAGGCCGACACCGAGGAAGTCGAGTGAGGCCTCGAAAAGGATGTTGGTCGGGATCAGCAGCGTCGCGTAGACGAGAATCGGGCCGACCATGTTCGGCAGCAGCTCGCGGAACAGGATGTGGGGCCAGCGCGCGCCCAGGCTGCGAGCGGCATCGACGAACTCGCGCTCGCGCAGCGACAGCGTCTGGCCGCGGATGATCCGGCCCATGTAAGGCGCGGACGCCAGGCCGATGACCGCGACGAGCAGGAAGACGCGCAGCGTGTTGCCCGACAGCCCGAACGCCGAGCCCGGGATGACGGTGATCAACGCGATCGCGAACACCAGCAGCGGGAAGGCCAGGAACACATCCATGCCGCGCGCGATCACCGAGTCCACCCAGCCGCCGAAGTAGCCGGCCACGACCCCGAGGATCACGCCGACGGCCACCGCAAGCAGAGTGGCAACGAACCCGATCAGCAGGGAGTACCGCGCGCCGACCACCGCCCGGGCGAGCATGTCCCGCCCCGTCTGTGGCTCGACGCCGAGCGGGTGCGCGCCGCTGATCCCGCCGAACGCGCCCTTGGGAGCGTCCAACGTAAGATTGATCAGGTTGGTGTGGTAGAGGTCAGGGTTCGGCACGAAGAACGGGCCGATGATCGCGACCAGCACCAGGAGCAGTACAACGATCCCCCCGGCCATGGCCACCTTGTCGCGGCGAAGCCGCATCCAGGCGATCTGGCCGAGCGACCGGCCCTCGATCCGCCGGCCGGCCAGGCCTGTTGTGACGGCCTCGGGGACGACCTCGGCGCTAGCCGACGAGACGTCAAGTGGCGCCGCCATCTAGCCCCCTCACTCCCGTCCGCCAGCCTTCCTGGGCTGCCCGCCCAGTCCGCAGCCAGATCCGCTGGCCGCGTCTTAAGCCAGGGGGCTTGCACCGCAAGCTTCGATGCGACCAGCCGCCGCTGGCCTGCGAAACACGCGCGATGAGGTGGCCCCCACAACACTCTTTGTTGGAGGATGCCAAGGTTCGCGTTTGGCGCCAAGAAGAACGAATCGGTCGTAGCTGGATTGTGACCGAATGACCATCGGACCGCGACCAAGCGACCACGCGAACGCGGTGCGAAGCCGCGGGCAGCCGACAACGGGCTCGAGCCCGGTCGGGTTACGGGCGTATGCCCGTCGGTCAGCCTGGCACCAAGCGGCGCGCCGACCCGCCGGCAAGCCCCAGGGTCGCGAGAGAGGGCCGTCAGCGGGGAGTGATGAGCGAGGCCGGTCAGCCGGTCAGCTGATGCCGTGCTTCTTCAGGATGTCGCGCACGTCGGCCAGGTCGTCATCGCCAGCCGACACCGCCGCCCGGTCCCTGGACGCGGGCGCCGACGCGGGCAGCTCGCCGCCACTGGACCGGCCGGCCTTGCCGGCGACCTTCTTCTTGCGCCGACGCCATCCGCCTACGAGGGGGATCCCGCCTGACACAAGGAAAAACAGCCCGGATGCGCCGACCAGGATGACGCCGAGCCAGGCCTGCGGGGAGAACACGAACCCGCTCGCGAACTGCACGACCGCGGAGACGACCCGGCCGACCAGTGCCAGCGAGTGGGTCAGCCAGGCCGCGGCTGGCAGCAGCGACCAGGCAACGCCACGGATCCCGCTGCGGGCACCCTTCCGGCGCCAGGCCAGCCCGCTGAGGACTAGCCCGGCGACCGTGACTGCCACGAAGACCGGGCCAGCGAAACTGCCACCCACGAAGCTCAGCCAGCTATGCACCGTCGCCTCCCCTCGAAGCCGCGACTCGGAGCGCGGCCCAGGCGTGATCGCCTATATTATCGCACATTTCGACGGCCACGAGCGGCCCGATGTGCGGCGAGCCCGGCTGATACGAGGGCAGTGGCCGCCCGGCTGGCCGATTCATGCCGCGAGCCCCGTACGGGCCCGCAGCTCCGCCAGTGTCACGCCCGCCAGCGTGCCCAGCACGAGACGGCCGGGCCTGCCGGGCACCGGCACGACGCTGGGCACTGCGACCACGCGGTAGCCGGCCGCCTCGGCGGCAGCGACTCCGTTGGCCGAGTCTTCGAGTGCGATACACCGCCGCGGGTCAACGCCGAGCTTGGCCGCGGCCAGCAGGTAGCCCTCGGGATCGGGCTTGGTCCGGGTGACGTCGGCGGCGCAGACGACCACATCGAACCGGACGTCCAGCCGGGCCAGCACGGCGTCGACCACGGCCGGCTCGGAGGACGTCACGAGCGCGTGCGGCAGGCCGACCGCCTGCACCTCGTGGACCAGGTCTCCCGCGCCCGGCAGCACCGTCAGCGGTCGCGTGCTCACCAGGTCCACCATCGTCTCGATCAGCCAGCGCCCGACGACCGCCGGCTCGGCGGGCCTGGTTGCCTTCGCGAGCAGGTACTCAACTGCGCTCCGGAGCGAGCCGCCAATGAGCGCGTGCTGGTCGGGCGGACCCCACGCGCCGCCAAGCCGCGCCATCACGGCGCTCTCCGCCAGGAACCACAGCGGCTCGGAGTCCACCAGGAGGCCGTCCATGTCGAACGCCACCGCCGCGAGGCCGCAGGGTGTCCGGGGCCTGGCCGCCGGGGACGCGGCAGCGTGCCGTGATGGTTTCTGTCCGGATTGCAAGTTGATGAGGCCATCCTAGGGAGCTCGCCGAGCGGCTGCGGCGAGACAGCCTTATCTTCATCTGCGGGCCGCAGAACGTAGTCTTGACCGTGACAGGTCCCCGGCCGGGTGCCGCACAGGCGGACGACGAGGGAGGTGGCCGGCGATCGAGCTGGACTCTGTTGGCAAGCTCACCTCGCCCGCGCTGATTGCTGCCTTCGAGGGCTGGAATGACGCCGGCGAGGCCGCGAGCAGCGCGGTCGGCCAGCTGAGCTCGGCCTGGGATGCCAAGGTCATCGGTGAGATAGACCCGGAGGAC
This sequence comes from Streptosporangiaceae bacterium, assembly GCA_050698875.1. Classification (GTDB taxonomy): domain Bacteria; phylum Actinomycetota; class Actinomycetes; order Streptosporangiales; family Streptosporangiaceae; genus JAJYUU01. The sequence continues at coordinate 17,116 of JBOHCP010000015.1, forward strand.
TACTACGACTTCCAGGTCACCAGGCCGGTCATCGAGGTCGCCGACAGCAAGTCGACCGAGCTCGTCTGGCCGACGACGCGGCTCGCCCTGGCCAGGCCGCCTGAAGTGGGCCGTGACCTGATTCTGGTGCACGGCATCGAGCCCAACATGCGCTGGCAGGGTTTCACCGCCCAGCTGGTCACCGCGTTCACCGAACTGGACGTCGAGCTCGTGATCCTGCTCGGGGCGCTATTGGCCGACTCGCCGCACACCCGGCCCCTGCAGGTGACGGCGGCGACCTCGGGCCCAAAGATCGCGGCGCAGCTGCACGTGGAATCGGTGGACTACAAGGGGCCGACAGGAATCGTCGGCGTGCTGCAGCACGCGTGCACCGCGGCCGGGCTGCCGTCAGTATCGCTGTGGGCCGCAGTGCCGCACTACGTTGCTCAGCCGCCAAGCCCCAAGGCCACGCTTGCCTTGCTGCGCAGCGTCGAGGACATCCTCGATATCTCCGTACCGCTCCAGGACCTGCCCGCCGAGGCCAGGGCGTGGGAGCGGGGCGTCGACGAGCTCGCCGAGCAAGACAGCGATGTGGCCGAGTACGTACGCACTCTGGAGGAGGCCAAGGACGCCACCGACCTGCCTGAGGCGAGCGGTGACGCGATCGCCAGGGAATTCGAGCGGTACCTGCGGCGGCGCGGTGACAACGGCGGCCGCTGACCCCTGGCCAGCCGCCTAGACCGGAGGCCAGGGCACCGCCGGCCAGTCGGCCGGCGGGGACGGGTGCACCTTGTGCGCCAGCAGCAGCTCGACTCGCCGCGCGGTGGCGGCGAGTTCGGTCGGCGTCAGCCACTGCGCCATCTCCTCCGCCAGTCCGCCGCTGGTGAGCAGCTCGGCCGAGACGCGCAGCGCCGCCAGCGCCGCCGGGGTCAGCTTCTTGCCGCGCCACTGCCACAGCACGGTGCGCAGCTTGTACTCGGCGCCGAAGCAGACGCCGTGGTCGCAGCCGTACAGATGGCCCGCTTGCGTCGGCAGCAGATGGCCGATCTTGCGGTCGGCGTTGTTGATCATGGCGTCGAACACCGCCATCTGCCGAAGGCGCGGATCGTCCCCGCTGCGCGCGAGCTCGACCAGGTCCACGGACTCGTCGCCGTCGATCCACAGCTGGCACATGCCGGGACCGAACGGCCCGTCACGGTAGACCGTTGGCGGCACCACGTCCCAGCCTGCCGCGCGCGACAGCAGGTATGCGGCGAGCTCGCGACCGGCCAGCGTGCCGTCCGGGAAGTCCCAGAGCGGGCGCTCGCCGGCCACCGGCTTGTAGACGCACGCCGCCCGCCTGCTGTCTGCCGTGATAGTGCAGTACAGCGTCGCGTTCGACGCGTCGACCAGGCGGCCCTCAACCGCCAGGTCGCCCGTGGTGAGCAGGTCGAGGCTCGCGGCCTCGTCCACGTCCGGCTGCTGACACGCAGCGTCGCCGTCGGTGTCAGGCGAGCCGGCCGCCGCCTCAGCCATGCCCGACCCGGTGGCCGTTCTGCCGTGGGCAGACATGGCCTGCCGGGTCAAGCGGCAGCCCGCACAACGGGCAGGGCGGCCGTCCCGCCCGCACGATCTGGATAGCGCGCCGCGAGAACGCGCGGGCCGCCTCCGCGGTGATGCGCACCCGCAGCACGGCGGGCCCGTCGTCCGGAATGTCCTCGGCGAGTGGCTCGAGTGGCTCCTCGCTTTCCTCCTGCGCCTCGATGATGACGCGTTCGCCGTCGTGGTCCCAGGCCAGCACGATGGCGCCGACGCGGAAGTCCTCGGTCAGCGGCAGGTCGAGGGGCCTCTCGTCCATCTCGGCAGCGGACCGCGGCGCGGACGCCGCACCCGTGCGCCTCCCGACCTCGTCCAGCAGCTCGTCCAGCCGCTCGGCGAGCTGGCTCACCTGCCCCTTCTCCAGCACCACGCTGGTGACCCGGCTACCCACGGCGGCCTGAAGGTAGAACGTGCGCTCGCCGGGCTGGCCGACGGTGCCCGCGACGAATCGCTCCGGCGGGTCGTACGTGTAGACCGGCATGACCCCTATCCTCCCGCGCTCATCCTGTCGCGCCGAAGCAGCCCGGTCCCAGGCTACCGGCGAGGGCGCCCGCCCGCGCGATCCCCGGCTAGCCGCCCGCGCCGCCGCCAACCTGCGCGTCGGCTTGCGCGGCGGGCCGGGTCGCGACGGCCGGCCTGGCATGCCCGGCGAGGGCCGTGGCGTCGGCGCCGGTGTCGTTCATCGCCAGCACGAACGGACGCAGCGGCGTGTACCTCACCACGCTCAGCGAACAGGGGTCGACCTGGATCCGCTGGGACATGTCCAGGTGCATGCCGAGGGCATCCGCCAGGATCGCCTTGATCACGTCACCGTGCGAGCACACCAGGTACACCGCATCGGGGCCGAGTTGCGCATTCCAGTCGCGCACCGCCGCGACAGCCCGCTGCTGCATCCCGGTCATCGTCTCGCCAGCATGGCCAGGGAAGCGCACGGCGCTCGGGTGCGCCTGCACGACCCGCCAGAGCGGATCGCGGGCCAGCCTGCGCAGCGACTGGCCCGTCCAGTCCCCGTACCTGCACTCGCCCAGGCGCTCGTCCAGCTGCACCGCGATCGGGTCAGTCGGGGCGGTCACCTGGCCGTTCGCGCGGGCCTGGCCACCCGACCCGGTCCCGCCGCCGCCGTCAGCGGACGCCGACCC
>JBOHCP010000016.1:0-18874 GCA_050698875.1 Streptosporangiaceae bacterium
CAGCAGGAACGCCCACCGTGCCGTCGGGCCGCCGCACCGCGAGCAGCCTGCGGTCGCGCAACATCTGCTTGACCCTGCTCACAGGCATGCCAAGCAGGTCCGCCACGTCGGGAAGGCTGTGCCACTCGCCGACAATGGCGTCAGTCGGGGGGTCGATCTGTGCCACGGAAGGAGCTTCCCACACCGGCGCGCCGTCAAAACCTCCCATCCCAGCCAAGTCCGGCACGCCGCCTAATCGAGGGGGCTGTCCCGTATCGCCACGCCCGGATCGGCCAGCGCCGCCGGGTCGACGGCCACGCCCGCCTCGATCACCCGCCGGGCCTGCCGCAGGTCCCGCGGCAGTCCGACAGTCAGGGCGGCGACCAGCCTGCCGCCCGCGAGCCAGCAGACGGCCCACCGGGTGCCGGCCGGCGTACCGCGCCAGACGAGCCGGTCGGCGCCGCCATGCCAGCCCACGTACTGCACCATCCGACCGAACTGCTCCGACCAGAAATAGGGAACGGGGTCGTAGGCCTCGCGGTCGCCGGTGATGTTCGCGGCCGCGGCCTCAGGCGAGTGCAGCGCCACGTCCCAGTGCTCCACCCGGAGCTGTCGCCGGTAGCGCCCAGACCAGAACGAGGCGCAGTCACCGACCGCGAACACGCCAGGAACCGACGCGCCCAGCGTCGCATCCACCACAACCCCGTCGTCCAGCCGGACACCCGACCCGGCGAGCCAGGACACGGCGGGCCGGACCCCGACGGCCGTGACCACGATGTCGGCGGCCAGCCAGCCGCCGCCCGCCAGCGCGATCCCGCCCGGCTCGATGGCCGCCACGGCCGAGTTCAGCCGCAAGTCGACGCCGGCCTCGGCGTACCACGGCGTGGTCTGCCCGCCGACCGCGGCGCCCAGCGCAGCGGCGAGCGGGGTGGCCGCGGCCTCGAGGACGGTGACGTGGCAGCCGCGGCCGGCCGCTGCGGTGGCGAGCTCCGCGCCGATCCACCCGGCGCCGACGATGGCCAGCCTGGTGCCAGGCGTCAGCCGGGCCCGCAGCGCGAGCGCGTCGTCGGCGGTCCGCAGCACGAGCTGCTCGCCGCGGCCGGGGAGCCTGACCGGATCGGCGCCGGTGGCCACGACGAGGGCGTCCCAGCTGTATTCTGCCGCATCGGTGCGCAGCACGCCGTCGCCGAGCGCGACCGCGGTCTCGGCCAGCCTCAGCTCGACGCCCAGCGAGTCGAGGTCGGGCCGCAGCCCGGTGTCGTCCAGCTCGCCGGTCATTACCTTCTTCGACAGCGGCGGCCGGTCATACGGTGGCCGCGCCTCGGCCCCGATGAGCGTCACCGGGCCGGCATAATTCCGGCCGCGCAGTTCCTCGGCCGTTCGCAACCCGGCCAGCCCGGCACCGACGATCACAACCGTCGCCGGGGCCATTCAGTCTCCTAGGGCATGCGTCGGTGGATCACTCTCGCTCTTGCTGTCGCGGTGGTGACATTAACGGCTTGCGGCAGTGGTGGCGCCGCCGGGCGACCCGAGGGCGCGGCGGCCACACCGGAAACGGCCGCCGCGCCCTCGGGCCGTCCGCCCGATAGCAGCAACCCGACCTGGATCGATGACGTGCAGATGGCCTCGGCAGCTGCAGGCTGGGCGCTCGTCTGGAGCTCGGACCCGGCCGGGAGCGGTAACCCGGTTCTGGAAGCTGCGCGGACCAGCGACGGCGGCAAGACCTGGAGCGTGGTAACTCCCCCATCGGCGCGGGCGCTGCCGCAGGGGCAGGTGGTGCTCGACTCCGTTAGCGCGCAGCAGGCCTGGCTGGCGGCCGGCGCCGGCAACAGTGACAACCCCTCGGTCGGCACTACCACGGTGTACGGCACGTCCGATGGCGGGCTGCACTGGTCGGCAGGCACGCCTATTGCGGGGAGCGCGCCGTCCTTGCTCGACTTCGCGGGGCCCGACCGCGGATGGCTGCTCGAAGACCTCGGTGCGGCGATGCAGCAGGAAGCGGCGACGCTCTGGCGCACCACGAACGGCGGCATGACGTGGTCGCTGGCGGCGAAGACACCGCCCCTGGCCCAGCCACCCTCGATCGCCAGTGCCTTGCCTGCCAGCTGTGACAAGACCGGGCTGGCCTTCGCCTCCGCCCAGGTCGGCTGGATCACCAGCGTCTGCAACAGCCTGCCAGGCGCGATCCTGGTCACCACGGACGGCGGCGCGCACTGGGCGACACAGCCGGTGCCGCTGCCGATGCTTGATTGCCCGAGCGGCTGCGACGTGCAGCCGCCACTGTTCGCCGGGCCGACCACGTTCCTGCAGATCGATGCGTATCCATCGGCTGCGTACCTGCTGGTCAGCGACGACTCTGGCGGCGCCTGGACGGTCCGGCGGCTGCCCGCAGGAGCGGGGGCGTACCCGCGGGTGGCGTTCTTCGGACCGGCCGACGGTGTCGCCGTGTCCGCCGAGTCGCAGGGCGTGATCGGGCCGGACTTCTACCTCACTCGCGACGGCGGGCTGAGCTGGACCGCGGTCGTGCAGGGCCGGCACTTCGGGACAAGCGGGGCGAGCTTCGACTTCGTCAGCCCGCAGCTGGGGTTCACCTGGATCGCCGGCGAGCAGCAGCTGTACCGGACGGCGGATGCCGGGCGAACCTGGACAGCCGTCGTCCCGCAGCTCGGCTGAGCTGACCGCGCTACGCTAGGTCTCATCGCGCGGGAGTCCGGTGTGACCGGACTGAGAGGGCGGCTGGCGAGCCGCCGACCGCAGGAACCTGATCCGGGTCATGCCGGCGAAGGGAGCCGACCGTGATCGCCCAGTCCCAGCCCGAGACGGATGTCGTCATCATCGGCGGCGGCGTCATCGGCCTCTCGGTGGCCTGGCGATCGGCGCAGCAGGGGCTGGGCGTTGTCATCGCGGATCCGGAGCCTGGCCGGGGCGCGACGCACGCCGCGGCGGGCATGCTTACCCCCATCGCCGAGGCCGCGTACGCCGAGCGCGAGATCTTCCGGCTCGGCAGCGAGTCACTGCGCCGCTACCCGGGATTCGTCGCCGAGCTGGCGGCGGCCAGCGGGCTGCCCACCGGCTTCCGCCCGTGCGGCACGCTCCAGGTCGCCTACGACAGCGATGATCTTGCCTTGCTGGCCGAGACCCGGCAGCTGCAGGAGTCGCTCGGGGTGCCCGTGCAGCAGCTGACGGCGCGCGAGTGCCGGGAGGCAGAGCCCATGCTCGACCCGTCGGTGCAGGGCGGCCTGCTGGCCGCCGAGGACGGCTCCGTCGATCCGCGGCTGCTCGCCGCTGCCTTGCTGCGGGCCGCCGAGGCGGCCGGCGCCCGGCTCGTCCGGCAGCGGGTAGCCGAGGTGCTGTGCGGCGATGGCCGGGCAAGAGGCGTGCGGCTGGCTGACGACTCGGTCGTCGCGGCGCGCTGGACCGTGCTGGCGGCCGGCTGGCAGTCGGCCGCCATTCCGGGCGTGCCGCCGGGCCTCGCACCGCCGGTCAGGCCGGTCAAGGGGCAGATCCTGCGGTTGCGGACCACGGCCGCGATGACCGCGGCGGGGCTGCCGCCCGGGCTGCTGCGCCGCACCGTGCGCGGACTGGTCCGCGGCAGCAGCGTCTACCTGGTCCCACGGGACAGCGGCGAGCTGGTCGTGGGTGCCACCCAGGAGGAGCTCGGCCCGGACACCGCGGTCACCGCAGGCGGGCTGTGGGAGCTGCTGCGAGATGCCCGCACCCTGGTGCCCGGCATCACCGAGCTCGAGCTGATCGACGTCGTCGCCGGGCTGCGGCCAGGCACACCGGACAACGCGCCGGTCATCGGCCCAACCGGGCTGGCTGGCCTGCTGGTAGCGACGGGCCACTTCCGGGCCGGGGTACTGCTGGCGCCGGTCACCGCCGACACCGTGGCGGCCTTCCTGCGCACCGGCGAACCCGATCCGATCTGGCGGGCATTCGGCGCCGACCGGTTCACCGGGCGCGGGCGCCCCGGCGCGCGGCCGGCGGGAGCGCTGGCATGCAAGTGATCATCAACGGCAGACCGCACGACACGGCCGGAAGGCTGTCCCTGGCGCAGGCGGTGGGGGTGCTCACGACGGCGCGGTCCGGCGTGGCCGCGGCGGTCAACGGCGCCGTCGTCCGGCGAGGCGCCTGGGACACCACGGCGCTGGCCGACGGCGACGAGGTCGAGGTGCTGACCGCGGTACAGGGAGGCTGACTGTGGACGATCCGCTAATCATCGCCGACGAAACGTTCACCTCGCGGCTCATCATGGGCACCGGCGGCGCGCCGAGCCTGGACGTGCTTGACCGCGCGCTGGTCGCCTCAGGCACCGAGCTGACCACCGTCGCGATGCGCCGGGTGGACCCGGCCGCGACCGGCTCGGTGCTCGACCTGCTCGCCGACCGGGGCATCCGGGTGCTGCCCAATACCGCCGGCTGCTACACGGCCGCTGAGGCGGTCAGGCTGGCGGTGATGGCCAGGGAGGCGCTCGGCACGAGCTGGGTCAAGCTCGAGGTGATCGCCGACGAGCGGACGCTGCTCCCCGACGCCGTCGAACTGCTCGCGGCCGCCGAGCAGCTGGTCGCCGACGGTTTCACCGTGCTGCCGTACACCAACGACGATCCGGTGCTTGCGCGCCGGCTGGAGCAGGCAGGCTGCGCCGCCGTGATGCCGCTCGGCGCGCCGATCGGCTCGGGCCTCGGCATCCGCAATCCGCACAACATCGAGCTGATCGTCGAGTCGGCCGGCGTGCCCGTCGTGCTGGACGCCGGGATCGGCACGGCGAGCGATGCCGCGATCGCGATGGAGCTGGGCTGTGCCGCCGTGCTGCTGGCCACCTCCGTCACCCGGGCGCGCAGCCCGGAGCTGATGGCCGACGCCATGCGGCTCGCTGTCACTGCCGGCCGGCACGCGTTCCTGGCTGGCCGGGTCCCCCGCCGCCGCCTCGCTCTCGCGTCCTCCCCGCCAGTCGGCTAGCAAGGCCACGGGGCCACGCCGGGGCGCCTGGGCACGCGCGCTGTTCTGGGGCGCGGACCCGGACGCGACCCCTACAATTCTCCCGATGGATGCGACGTTGTCGGCGCCGATAGGGCAGCTACTCGACGGCAGGTACCTGGTCGAGTCGCAGATTGCCCGTGGCGGCATGGCTACGGTGTATCTCGCCCGCGACGTCCGGCTGGAGCGCACCATCGCGCTCAAGGTGGCCCATCCCGAGCTGGCCAGGGACCGAGAGTTTGTCGACAGGTTCATCGGCGAGGCGCGTGCCGTCGCCCGGCTGTCCAGCCCCAACGTCGTGGCGGTGTTCGACCAGGGCTCCACCGGCGACCTGCACTACATCGCCATGGAGTACGTGCCAGGCCCGACCCTGCGCGAGCTGCTGGTCGCCCGCGGCAGGCTAAGTCCGCGAGAGGCGCTCGACATCATCGAGCGGGTGCTCACGGGCCTCGCGGCCGCCCACGACGCTGGCATCATCCACCGCGATGTGAAGCCGGAGAACGTCCTGCTCGGCAACGGCACCGCGGTCAAGGTCGCCGACTTCGGCCTGGCCAGGGCCGAGTCCGGGATCCGGCACACCAGGTCCGGGCTGCTGATCGGCACCGCCGCCTATCTGGCGCCGGAGCAGGTGATCAGCAACGCAGCCGACCAGCGAACCGACGTGTACGCCGCTGGCGTCATGCTGTTCGAGCTGCTGACGGGCCAGCAGCCGCACACCGGGGACACACCGCTGGCCGTCGCCTACCGGCACGTCAACGTCGTCGTTCCGGCCCCGTCGAGCGTGAACCCCGAGCTGCCGCCCGCCCTGGACGCCCTGGTCGCGCTCGCCACCAGCCGTGACCCGGAACTGCGCCCGGCGGACGCCCGGCACTACCTGCACGCGATCAAGGAGGTCCGCCGCGGCATGCCGCTGCCGCCGGTGACCAGGCGCGACGTGCCGGTCGCCGGCCCGGTCAGTCAGCCAGGCGCCGACGGCACCGCGGCGAACGGCATCGGCGCGGCGGCCCGCCCGGCAGGGCTCGCCCTCTCAGACGGCGGTGCCGGACCGGGCGGCGGCCCGGCCGGAGCGGGCGCGGTTGCGGTGCGTCCGACCTACGACGTCATCAGCGCGCAGTACGCCGGCGGACCGCCGCCCGGCAATCGCACCATGGTCGTTCCGGTTGGCGAGGAGCCTGACATCGGCGACGGCTACCGGCGCGGGCGTCGATACCGGGGTGACCGCCCCTATCGCGAGCCACGGCTGCAGCGCTGGCTCTTCAGCCACCGGATCCTCATCGTGCTGGCCGTCGTGCTGGCCATGCTGGTGGCCGGCTGGCTCAGCTGGTGGCTCGCCGCCGGCCAGTACACCAGCGTCCCGTCGGTCGCCGGGATGACCGTCAGCACGGCGCGCGGCGACCTGACGAATGCCGGCCTGCACGCGGTGACCGGGCACGGCAGGAACAGCTACTCCGTCCAGGCGGGGCAGGTCATCTCGACCGATCCGGCTGCCGGGGGCCGGATAATGCGCGGCGGAACGGTCGTGATCGTCGGCTCGCTCGGGCCGGTTATGGTCACCATGCCGTCGGTGACGGGAGAGCCGCTGGCGCAGGCTGAGCAGACCGTGAAGGCCGACGGCCTGACGTTCGCCCAGCCCAGATCGGAAACCTCGGCGAGCATTCCCGCCGGCGTGGTGATCTCGACCAATCCGGTCGCCTACCAGCACTGGCCCAAGAACAAGCCGGTCGATCTGGTGGTCAGCTCCGGCCAGCCGCTGCCGAATTTCGTCGGCCAGCAGATCAGCACGGCGCAGGCCTTCGCTGCGGCCGGCGGTTACAGCATCAACCCCGTCGCCGACGACAGCAGCACGCAGCCCGCGGGCACCGTGACCGGCCAGTCTCCCGGCCAGGGCACGCCGGTCACGCCGAGCGAGGTCGTCACTCTCCAGGTGTCCACCGGTGGCCAGAACGGCCAGGGCGAGGTCGCCATCCCGGATGTCCGGGGCATGACTGCCAGCGAGGCCGCGGGGGTGCTGCAGTCCTCCGGCTTCAGCGTGCAGGTCAGCCAGGGCCTCTTCGGTCAGAAGGTCACCAGCTACTCGCCCACCGGCCAGGCGCCACCGGGCACGACCATCACCATTACCGTCGGCCATCTCTAGCCGGTCTGCCGCGGTTACAGCGGCGGACCCTCGCCGTCCAGTTCCTGGTAGGAGTAGCGCTGCTCGCGCCACGGGTCCGCGGTGTTGTGGTAGCCGCGCTCCTCCCAGAACCCGCGCCGGTCCGCGGCCATGTACTCGATGGCGCGCACCCACTTGACGCTCTTCCACGCGTACAGGTGCGGCACGAGCAGGCGGAGCGGATAGCCGTGCTCCGGGGTCAGCGGGGCGCCGTCACGATGGGTGGCAAGCAGCGTGGTCTCGGCGGCGAAATCGCCGATCCGGACGTTGGCGCTGTAGCCGTAGTCCGCCCAGATCATCACGTGCGTCACCGTGGCCGCGGGCGGGAAACGGCCGAGCACCTCGGTCGAAGGGATGCCTGCCCAGGTGATGCCGGGCACGCTGAACTTCGTCACGCAGTGGAAGTCGGCCGTCACCTCGCTGACCGGCAGCGCCGCCACATCGGTCCAGCGCAACCGCGCGTCGGTGGCCGACTCTGTCGCCCCGAAGATGCGCAGGTGCCAGGTCGCCGGGTCGAAGGACGGGATCGGGCCGTAATGCAGCACCGGCAGCGTCCGCGGTATGTACTGACCGGGCGGCAGCACCGGCTCATCCGCCATATCCCGCTGACCTGCCCCTTCCTGTTCGCTGCCGCAGCCTTCCGCGATGTGCGCCGGCGGCCCGCCGGGTGCAGCCATCTTGCCACCCTGGAGCGCCCGGACTTCGTGCCCCCACCGGCCAGCGCACCATGCCTGCGATGCGCTACGCTGTCCGGCATGCGTCACGAGTACTGGTTTGGCTTCGGCTACCGGCCCGGTTCACGGTCGGTCGCCCGCCACGCCATGTGCTGACGCGAGCGATCCGCACTCAAAGCCCCGGGCCAGCGGCCCGGGGCTTTCGTCATTGCTGGGCTAGGGAGGACGCGATGGTGGTGGTGATGGCCCCGGAGGCCACGCAGGCCGACATCGAGCAGATCGTCACGCTCGTCGCCGCGGCGGGCGGCGAGGCATTCGTCAGCCGCGGCCTGTCTCGCACGATCATCGGCCTGGTCGGCGACGTGCACGAGTTCGGGGCGCTGAATCTGCGCAGCTACCGCGGCGTGAGCGACGTCATCCGCATCTCCGTGCCCTACAAGCTGGTCAGCCGGGAGAACCACCCGGGCCGGTCAACCGTCATGGTCGCTGGCGTGCCGATCGGCCCCGGTCAGCTCACCGTCATCGCGGGCCCGTGCACCGTCGAAACACCCGACCAGACCCTGGCAGCGGCCCGGATGGCGCAGGCGGCCGGCGCCTCGCTGCTGCGCGGCGGTGCCTTCAAGCCCAGAACCTCGCCGTACGCGTTCCAGGGGCTCGGCCAGGCCGGGCTGCGCATCCTCGCGGACGTCAGGGCCGAGACCGGCCTGCCGGTCGTGACCGAGGTCATCGACCCGGCTTCGGTTGACCTGGTGTCCTCCTACGCCGACATGCTGCAGGTCGGCACCCGCAGCATGCAGAACTTCGCCCTGCTGCAGGCAGTCGGGTCCGCAACCAAGCCGGTGCTGCTCAAGCGCGGCATGAACGCCACCATCGAGGAGTGGCTGATGGCCGCCGAGTACATCGCCCAGCGTGGCAACCTGGACATCGTGCTGTGTGAGCGCGGGATCCGGACCTTCGAGACGGCAACTCGCAACACCCTCGACATCAGCGCCGTCCCGGTCGCTCAGCGGCTGTCGCACCTGCCCGTCATCGTGGACCCGTCGCACTCGGGAGGTCGCCGCGACCTCGTCCTCCCGCTGAGCCGCGCGGCGATCGCGGCGGGCGCGGACGGCCTCATTGTCGACGTTCACCCGCACCCGGCGGCCGCGCTCTGCGACGGCGACCAGGCGCTCACCGGCGCCGACATCGACGAGCTCGGTGCCGCCGTGCGCGCACTGTCGGAGCTGCTCGGCCGTGCGGTCACCCCGGCCGGGCGACTGACGGCAGTCGCCTGAGCACCGTGCCGTCCGGGGGGGACGACCCCCGATTTCCCCCGCTGGGCTGTCAGAGGTCGGCGACCGCGGGGATGACCTCGCTGCCCATGACCTCAAGCGGCGTCAGGCTCCGCACGCCTGCCACGCCGCCGATGGCCGTGCTGAAGCCCAGCTCGGCAAGCTCGGCGAGCTGCGCGACGAGCTGTCCCGCGCGCTCCCCTCGCTCGCCGACGTCGAACTGGTAGAGAACCGTCTTCTCGATCTCGTCGTAGTCGCGACCGACCGCCTCGCAGTGGGCACGCAGGACGTCCAGCTTGTGAGACAGCTGCGGACCGGGGAACAGATTGCACGCCTGCGCGTACTCCGCGACCAGGCGGAGCGTCTTACGCTCTCCCGACCCGCCGATCATGATCGGCGGGTGCGGCCGGGTGACCGCGTTCGGGTTGTTCAGCGGACGGTCGAGCTGGTAGTGGCGGCCGCGGAACGGTGCCTCGTCACCCTGCCACATCTGCAGGCAGATCTGCAGCGCTTCCTCCAGCCGCTCGAACCGCTCGGCCAGCACCGGGAACGGGATGCCGAGACCGCGAGACTCCTCCTGATTCCAGGCCGCCCCGATGCCCAGCCAGGCCCGGCCGCCCGACAGCACGTCCAGCGTGGTGACGATCTTGGCCAGGATCCCTGGATGCCGGTAGATGACGCCGGTGACGAGCGTGAGAAGCCGGGCCCTCGAGGTGCAGGCAGCCAGGTAGCCCAGCGTCGTGTAGGCCTCGAACATGTCCTGCTCCGGCGGGCCGATGACGCCGATCTGGAAAAAGTGGTCCATCACGCCGATGCTGTGAAACCCGGCGTCGTCGGCGGTCCTGGCGACGGTGGCGAGCTGGCGACCCAGCTGCTCCGTTCCGCCCGCGCCGCTGAAGTCCGGGATCTGCAGGTCAATGCGCACGGTCATCACCTCGGTCACCCAGCTTGCCACAGCGGCGGCCCGCCGCTGTGGCGGGATGACCTGCCCTGAGTACGGCAATTTCCCGGTATTCTTGGGAAAGAATTGACCTGGACGTTAAGTGCCAGCGAAATAACCGCCTGCGCACACATCGCGGGTCCGCCCATCGGAACCCGCAGCCGATGAGCAGACCCGCGGAGACGTCGATGCTGAGGATCCGCCCCACCACGGCCATGGCGGGACGTATCGCTGCCTGCGCCACGGTGCCCGCGTTGCTCGCGGGCGCGGCTGTCGGGCCAGCCAATCCTCACCCGGCGGCAGCTCAGCCATTGCCGGCCCGGTCGGCGAGGCTGGCGGCCGGGACTGGCGGCCGGCCGATCACCACGGCCGGCTCTGCCTTCCAGATGACCGCCGGGCGCCACTACGGGCAGCGGGCCAACGCCTCCGGCTACTCGGTGATCGTCAGCACCGGGCCGTACTCCGCCTGGTTGTTCGGCGGCACGAATCCGGGCGGCCCGAGCGCGCCGGTAGCCGCCCAGTGGAACGGCACGGTACTGACGACCGCCACGCTGCCATCCGGCCTGAGCAGCTTTATCAGCGACGCGAGCGCAACGTCGGGCAGCGACTTCTGGGCGGCCAGTCAGTACGGCCGGTACCTGCTGCACTATGACGGCGTGCAGTGGCGGGTTGTGAAGCGCTGGCAGCGCGGCCAGATAACCGGGCTGACCGCGATCAGCCCGTCCGACGTCTGGGTGTTCGGCACCGCCGCAGACGGCACAAGCGACCCGGGAACCTGGCACTTCGACGGCTACTCCTGGCAGCGGGTGCCCGGCCTGGCAGGCTCGGTGTGCCGGGCGACCGCCACGTCCGATGGCGATATCTGGGCGATCGCGGCCAGCCCTGCGTCCTACTCGATCCTGCAGTACGACGGCACGAGCTGGCAGCCAGTGCCGACCGGAAGCGATCTGAACGGCGTCCAGCCGCATGACATCCTCGCGATTTCGCCGGACGACGTGTGGGTTCTCGGCACCAAGGCCGACACGGCCGACGGCGCCCGGCTGGTCCTGCTGCACTGGAACGGCGCGGCATGGGCCAGCCTCGTGACGCAGGTCAGCGCCTGGGCCGGGCGGCTGGCGCCGGGCGCTGACGGCAGCGTGCTCGTCACGGCGACACCCGCGGACGCATCGGCGTCCGGCCTGATCCTCGAGGTATCCGCCTTCGGCGGGTCGCCCGTTGTCACCGCGGAGTCCTGGCTGGACACCGGCAGCGTCAGCGACGTCGCGCTGGCCAGCGGTACCCGGTCGCTGTGGGCGAGCGGCGCGAATCTGACCCGGCTCGGCGGCGAGGCGGTGGTCTGGACGGGTCAGCCCTGGCAGCCGCTTGACCAGTCTGGCATCGGCACCTGAGCTGGACCGCGGGCGCGCCCGTCAGGCCCGGCCGGGCGTGTGCTCTTGCGCCGCCGCCGCGAGTTCCTCGGCGAGATCGTCCGCGTCGAGCCGCGCCTCGATCCGGCGCAGATCCTCGATCCGTGCGCGCGTTTCGACCTGCCGCGGCAGCAGCAGCGAGCAGCAGTCCTGATCCGGAAGCTCGGAGATCGCCAGCGTGTCGATCCGGCGAGCCTCGGTGATGATCTCGGCCTTGTCCAGGCCGATCAGCGGTCGCAGGATCGGCAGCGAGACGGCATCGTCGAGCGCGGTGATGTTGGTAAGGGTCTGGCTGCTCACCTGACCCAGCGAGTCGCCGGTCACGAGCGCGGCCGCGCGCAGCCGCCTCGCCAGCGCGGCGCCGGTCTTGAGCATGAGCCGCCGCTGCGCCACGATCTGCAGCCGGCCGGCGCCGGAGGCGGCCAGCTGCCGCTGGGCCATGCCGAAGGCCACGACGAACAGCCGGGAATCCTGCTGGAACTGGTCGAGCTGACGGGTCAGCCCGTATGCCTTGTACACCGACTCCGGCCCGGTCAGCGGCATCCCCGAGAAATGCAGGAAGCTGCACCGCAGCCCCCGGCGCATCATCCGGTACGCCGCCACCGGCGAGTCGATCCCGCCGGACATCAGCACCAGGGCGCGCCCGCTCATGCCGACCGGCAGCCCGCCCTGCCCCGGCCAGCCCTCCGTGAACACGAAGACCTCATGCTGGTCCACCTCAACGAACACCGTAGTGTCGGGCGTACGCAGGTTCACCGGGTAGCCATACTCCTGCTGAATCCGGCTGCCGATCCGGATTGCGAGCTCGGCGGAGGTGACGGGGAAGCGCTTGTCCCGGCGGCGCGCCCTGACCGCGAACGAGCCAGGGCAGCCCGCCACCAGATCCACCGCCGCCGCCGTGGCGGACTCCGGGTCCTTGGCAACCCGGACCGCGCGGCACACCCTGGCGATGCCCATGACCCGCGTCATCCGCTCGGCCAGCAGGCCGACGGCGGTCTCTGCTGCCAGCCCGCCCGCGTCGGCGCCCGCGACCCGCAGCACGATCACGCCCTCGCGCTGCCAGACCCGAAGCTCGATGCCCGTGTCTCGCACGGTCCGCCGGATGTTCTCGTGCAGGAGCCGCTCGAACTGCTGGCGGTTCCGGCCCTTGAGCACGATCTCGCCAAGCTTGAGAAGCACGCACGGCTCGTACCGCCCGGCCGCCAGGCCAGACTCGGCCTTACCGGCAACTGACGGCGCTGTCATTACCTCAGTCTGCCATTGCCATCTGCGTGCGACCTTCGATGATGCGTGCAGAATCAGGAGAACCGGCCCCTCGGCCCGTTCCAGCAGCCGCCCGGCGGGCTGGCACGTGACATATATGTTACACTCAGACCGTGGCACGATCGACGGGCGCGCAGCAGTACTTTGAAGCGCGGGCTGCGGTCAGCCCGGCATACCGGGAGGCACTGGCAGCGGCCCGCACCCGCATCGCGGCAGTGGACGGCGTGGTACGCGCACTGGATGAGCGGAGCAGAGTGGTTGGGCTGTCGAAGGCTGCGCTTGCGCGGCAAGCCGGAATGCGCCCTGAAGTGGTCCGTCGACTGCTCGGTGCTGGACCGGTAAATCCCACGCTCTCGACGGTCATCTCCCTCGCGAGCGCGATGTCCCTGGACATCACGATCAGCGCTCCACACCCGGCTGACCATAGACCGTTCGACGTCTCCGAAACTCGGCGGCGTACCGCATGATGCGCCGGTAATCACGCGGGCTCGCTCGGGACCGGACTGGCTTGGTGAGGCCGCCAAGGCAGACCACCGACGGTCCGCCAAGATCGTCGGCGTCGCGCTCAAGTAAACAGAACAACCGATGATGAGAGCCGCCGCCCTGGACCCGGACCTCATACATTCCCGCCATGTCGCCGTGCATTGGCTCCCACTTGCCGCCGCCCGAGAAGGACGGCGGCGGTGCGGCGGCCACCGCCTCAAGAACCGCCTGGACCTCAGCAACTACCTTGTCTGGCAGCGCACCGAGGAAGTCGATCGTGGGCGTCATGCGCGCCGGATCGTCGTCTTCGGGCCGCTGGAAGAACTGGATCAGCCACGGCTCATGCATGCGGCTCACTCCCGGTCAGATGGACAACACTCCGCGTGGTTTCCGCGGCAGTCACGTTGATGCAGTGCGAAGTCGCGGGCAAGACAGCCCAATCGGACGATCAGTGGCCGATGGAGCAATCTGGCCAGCGCACGGGGGGACGCGGTCTGGGGGCGGACGACTATTCGCGTCCCAGCGGCAGGCCGATCTCTGGGTTTGCGGCGAGAGTCTCAGCCCGAATCTCCATATTCTGTTTCCGTCCTCTGGGTAGCCGATAACCCGGCTCACGCAGCCGCCGGTCGCACGCAGCCGGCACAGCGCAGCGTTCCTGGACGGTAGGTCCGGCGAATGGATATCCGCACCGGGTGCAGAACTCGTGCAACTGCCGTCCGGACCGGCCGGAGTATGGACGCGTCAAACGCCACCGCTGTGGTACCGCCGCGGGAACTAGCTCAGTAATCCCTCGCTTCTCCAGCGCTGCGAGCGCCGTGCGAATTTTCGGCTCGTCGTCACGGTCGATCTGGTGAGCAATCTCGCGCGGTGCGACGCCAGCCTCGCTATCCATCCCCGGGGTACTGACTATGAGCCGCTGAAGCGAGCCGAGCCCGGCCTCCTCTAGAGGGAGCGATCCGCTCGCGGCACGCGTTCCAATCTCGATCTCCTCCGCAGCTTGAATCGCCGCAGACGCCAGCGCGCGGAGGAAGCGAGCAAGCGCCTGTTCGGCCGGTGATCTCTCGAACGTCATGATCCAGGCGGTAGTATGACCTTCTGGAACTGTCCAGCATTTTTCAACATACTTCAGAGGTCCGCGTCGCAGCCGGGCAGCACACCGCAAAGCACCCGGTTCTCGCCCCGCTGCCAGAGTGTGCCAATCTCGGCGAAGCCGGCCGCCCGCAGCGCGCGCACGTGCACGCTCAGCCGGCCGGCAGGCGAGCCGTGGTGCTCGGACTCCACCGCCCGGCCCGCACGCTCCGCATGCAGCCCGGCTAGTGCCGGATCGGCGGCCGCGGCCGCCCACCAGTCCGTCCAGCTCTCGGCGTGGCCGGCCGGGAACCGGCGCCGCTCCTCGCGCTCGAGCAGCGCCCGCTCCAGCCGCTGCAGTTGCGGCTCCGCGTCGTCCTCGCGCAGGTGGTCGCCGTTCAGCAGCACCCCGCCAGGCCGCAGCAGGTCCGACAGCTCCGCGTACAGCGCCGCGAGCGCAGCCTCCGGCAGCCAGTGCAGCGCTGTCGTGCTCACCGCCGCGTCCGCCGCGCGGACCAGCCGCAGGCCCGCGGACCAGCCAGCCGTGCGCAGGTCCAGGTCGCGGAACTCCAGCCCGGCCACGTCGCCGTAAGCGCTGCGGCCGAGGGCGAGCGTGAGCGGGTCGGCGTCGATCGCCAGCACCCTCGCCTGCGGCAGCCGCCGCAGCAGCCGGACTGCCAGCGAGCCGGGTCCGCTGCCGAGATCGAGCACCAGCGGGTCAGGACGCCCCGCGATCTCTTCGACGGCGTCGATGATGGCGGTGAATCGGTCTTCCCGGTCCGGCAGATACGCCTGCTGCTGGGCATCCCACCGCTCGATCCAGCGCCGCGCTTCGACCTGGTTGATCACGGTCTGAGCGTACCGTCGGTCGGGTCGTGCCAGCCGCGTGCTCTGCGGGCTGGCCCCGGTTGGGTGCCAGCTGCCGGTGATCAGCCGAAGAAGACCTCAGCCTCGGCGTAACGCGCCGGTGGCACCAGCTTGAGCTCGGCGGTCGCCTCCGCCAGGGGCACCCGGACGATGTCGGTGCCGCGCAGCGCCACCATGCAGCCGAACGCGCCGTCGGCCACTGCGCGACTGGCCTGCACCCCGAATCGGGTGGCCAGCACGCGGTCGAACGCCGTCGGCGTCCCGCCGCGCTGGATGTGGCCGAGCACCGCGACCCTGGCCTCCTTGCCGGTGCGGCGCTCGATCTCGCTGGCCAGCAGGTGCCCGACACCGCCGAACCGGGCGTGACCGAACTCGTCCACTTCCTGTCGCGCGATGGCCTCGTCCAGCGATTTCGGGTGGGCGCCCTCTGCCACCACCACGATGGGCGCGTACTGGCTCTGGAAGCGATGCTTGACGTACTCGCAGACCTGGTCCAGGTCGAACGGCTTCTCCGGGATGAGGATCACGTTCGCGCCGCCAGCCATCCCGGCGTGCAGCGCGATCCACCCGGCGCTGCGGCCCATGACCTCGACGATCAGCGCCCTGTGGTGGCTCTCGGCCGTGGTGTGCAGCCGGTCGATCGCCTCCATCGCGATGTTCACGGCGGTGTCGAACCCGAAGGTGTAGTCGGTGGCGCCGAGGTCGTTGTCGATGGTCTTGGGCACGCCGACCACCTTGCCGCCGGCCGCGTGCACCTTGCTGGCCGCACCGAGGGTGTCCTCGCCGCCGATCGCGATCAGGGCGTCGACCCCGAGACTGTCCAGGTTCTCCAGCACCCGCTCGACGCCCGACCTGCCGTCGACGATGTTGGCCGCGGCGACCGGGTTGGTGCGGGACGTGCCGAGGATCGTGCCACCGCGGGGCAGGATGCCGCGCACCGCCTGGACGTCGAGCACCATGGTGTCGCCCTCGAGCGGACCCCGCCAGCCGTCCCTGAAGCCGATGAACTCCATGTCGTACTCGGCGACCCCGGTTCGCACCACCGCACGGATGACGGCGTTCAGGCCGGGGCAGTCACCGCCGCCGGTGAGCACTCCGACTCGCATCCAGTAGTCCCCTCTCGCGCTCGCTGGCACCACACTAGTGGTCATGAGCGTACTGGCGATCGACGCCGGCACCACCGGCGTCACCGCGGCCATCATCACCGAATCCGGCACCGTGGCAGGCCGCGGCTACCAGGAGTTCCGGCAGTATTTTCCGCAGCCGGGCTGGGTGGAGCACCTGCCTGAGGGCATCTGGCAGGCGACGCTCGCCGCCGCCGCGCAGGCCATCGAGTCGGCCGGGTCGCCGGCCGTCGCCTGCGTCGGCATCACCAACCAGCGGGAGACGGCGGTGATGTGGGACCGGGCGACGCTCGCCGCGCCGCGGCGGGCCATCGTCTGGCAGGACCGGCGCACGGCGGCGATCTGCGAGGCCCTGCGGGACATCGGGTACGAGCCGCGGGTGAGCGCGCTGACCGGCCTGCGCCTCGACCCGTACTTCACCGCGACGAAGCTGACCTGGCTGGCGGAGCACGAGCCCGCCGTCTGGGCGGGCGTGGAAGACGGCTCACTGGCGGTCGGGACGGTGGACTCCTACCTGATCGCGCGACTGACCGGCGGACGGCGGCACGTGTGCGACGCGTCCAATGCGTCCCGGACGCTGCTGTTCGACCTGGAGACCGGCCAGTGGTCGGCCGAGTTGTGCGAGCTGTTCGGCGTGCCGCCGCACGCCCTGCCCGAGGTGGTGCCGTCGACCGGGGTGGCGGGACAGACCGACCCGGACGCGTTCCTCGGCCTGTCGGTGCCGATCGCGGGCATCGCCGGGGACCAGCAGGCTGCCCTGTTCGGGCAGGCATGCTTCGAGCCGGGGGCGGCCAAGTGCACGTACGGGACCGGCTCGTTCGTCCTGGTGAACACCGGATCAATGGTGGTGCGCTCGGCCACCGGCCTGTTGTCGACGGTCGCCTGGCTGGAGTCGTCGGGCGAGCTGACCTACGCGCTCGAAGGCTCGGTGTTCGTGACGGGGGCTGCTATTCAGTGGCTGCGGGACGGACTCGGTCTGCTCGATCACGCCGGGCAGAGCGAGGCGCTTGCCCGCTCTGTGCCGGACTCAGGCGGCGTGGTGTTCGTGCCGGCGCTGACCGGCCTGGGCGCGCCCGACTGGGATCCCGATGCCCGCGGCGCCATGTTCGGCCTCACCCGGGGTACCACCAGGGCGCACCTCGTCCGTGCCACCCTGGAGGCCATCGCCTTTGAGGTTCGCGACGTGGTCGACGCGATGACGGCTGAAGCGGCCGTGCGCGGCGGCGAGGCGGACGGGGCCTGC
The DNA here is from genome assembly GCA_050698875.1 of Streptosporangiaceae bacterium. GTDB lineage: Bacteria > Actinomycetota > Actinomycetes > Streptosporangiales > Streptosporangiaceae > JAJYUU01. Next base: position 17,448 of record JBOHCP010000016.1, read on the forward strand.
GGGTACCCGGCGCTGCGCGCCGATGGCGGAGCCAGCTCCAACGACCTGCTCCTGCAGCTTCAGGCCGACCAGATCTGCCGGCCGGTCGAGCGGCCCGTGGTAGCGGAGACAACCGCGCTGGGTGCGGCGTTCCTGGCCGGCCTGGCCACCGGCGTCTGGTCGTCCCGGGCAGAGCTGGCCGCCACGTGGCACCTGGACCGGCGGTTCGCACCGGCGCGAAGGGACGACGCTGCCTACGCCCGCTGGCGGAGCGCGGTCGAGCAGACTAAGGGCTGGGCGGGCTGATGCTCGTCGTCTCGGGCTCGTCCTGATCGTCCTCGTCGTCCTGATCGTCCTCGTCGTCCGCTGCGCGGCCACGCCCTCCCTGGTGCAGCGCGCTCGTAAGCCGGAGCTTTGCCCGCTGAGCGTACTCGTCGACGTATTCCTGGCCGGACAGCTTCATCAGCTCGTACATGACCTCGTCGGTTATCGCCCGCAGTACGAGCCGGTCCTGCTCGAGACCGTAGTAGCGAGAAAAGTCCAGCGGCTTGCCGAACCGCACGCCGGGTCTGATCGCGAGCCGGGGAGTGATCCTGCCGGGCGGCTGGAACTCGAAGCCGCCGATCATGGCGGTCGGGATCACCGGCACCCGGCCCTCGAGGGCGAGCCGCGCCACGCCCGTCTTGCCCCGGTACAGCCGACCGTCCGGCGTCCGCGTGCCTTCCGGGTAGATGCCAAGCAGCTCGCCGGAGGCCAGCACCCGCAAGCCGGTCCGCAGCGCGCGCTCGCTGGCAGCACCGCCAGTGCGGTCAATCGGGAGCTGACCGACACCGTGGAAGAACGCCTTGCTGATGAGCCCCTTTATGCCGCGGCCGGTGAAATATTCCGACTTGGCGAGGAACACGACCTTGCGCGACAAGGGCAGCGGGGCGAAGAAGTGATCGGAGAACGACAGGTGGTTGCTGGCCAAGATCGCCGGACCGGCCCGCGGCACGTTCTCGGTACCTTCCGCCCACGGCCGGAAAAGAGCGCGCAAGACCGGCCCGATGATCGCCTTGACGACCCAGTAGAACACGCCTCATACCTCGGCTCGGAGCACGGGCTCGATGGCGGGGTGCCGCGCGACACTCCGCCAGCCAGCACCTGGCCGACGGGCAGCCGCGCACCGCTCGGACTCGCCGTGATCGAAAGACTGCCGCTAACCGAGGAGGTCGCGCAAGTCGTGCGCACCCGCGGACTTCGCTGACGCAGCGGCCTCGCGCCTGGCCAGGCCCCGCAGTGCTGCCCAGCGCGGCGCTGTCCGAAACCCCGACCGGGCCGGAACTGGCTAGTGCAGGCCCGCATAAGTCCTTGAGGGGTTCGGTTTGGCTGGTCACGGGTTGTCACGCGGCCTGCGGGAGAGCCCGGGTGGCAGCCGGCCCGGAGGTGGTTGGGGCTGGGTGCCGGGC
>JBOHCP010000017.1:0-18863 GCA_050698875.1 Streptosporangiaceae bacterium
CCGCGGGAGTGGCCGCCGGCGGGGTCCCCGCGGCGCTGCCGACGCGCTCGCGCTCGGGCGGCGCCGGCTCTCGGTGGAGCACCGCAGCGGCCCGCTGCTGTTCCAGCTCGGCGTCGGCCTGCCTGGACCGGCGGGTCCGGAACCGCTCGCCTGCGAACAGAATCAGGCCGTTGATGATGAGGAAGATGGCCGCCCGGACCGGCACGCCGAACACCACCCGGAACTCGTGCTCGAATAGCACGCCGGCGAGGCCGACCGGGATCGTCGCGAGGATGAGCATCCAGGCCAGCTTCTGATCGGTGGTGCGGATGTCACGGTCGCGGAGCGAGGTGAGGAATCCGATGATGATCCGCACCCAGTCGCGCCAGAAGTAGATCATGATGCCGATGGCGGTGGCGACATGCAGCCCGACGATGAACGCCAGGTATGGCGACTTCGGCGCTGCGACGTTGAGATCTGTGGCCCAACTGCCCCCGACCAGCGCCGGGATCAGGACGTTGTGCCCGAGGCTGGACACCGGGAACAGCTCGGTGATGCCCTGAACGAACCCGACCACCAGAGCCTCGGGGTACGTCATGTGGATCATGGGCAGCCTCTTGTCGGGCTCGTCGGTGACCGCGGGTCAGGTCGGAAAGTGGCCCCGCCAGATTAGCCGCCTGGCGATGCCGTGCCGCCGCCAGCCGCTACTAGATCGACGCTCAGCGCCCCCGAAACGGTCACGTTCGGCGAGCACAGACCGACAGCGGCCCGGGCTCTCGCCGGCACGTCCTCAGGCGGCACGTCCTCAGGCGGCACGCCCCCCGCGAGCTGACGACGGGCCGCCTCGCCGCCGCCTGGGCCTAGCGGCTTGCCTGGTCAGCCCTTCTTGCCGGGGATGGCGGGCGTGCCGGCGTCACGCGGGCGCCGGGAGATCTTGCTGCCGAGCCAGACCAGGGGATCGTACCTGCGCCCGGCTACGCGCTCCTTGAGCGGGATGAGCGCGTTGTCGGTGATCTTGATGTTCTCCGGGCACACCTCGGTGCAGCACTTGGTGATGTTGCAGTAGCCAAGGCCGAAGTCGTCCTGGGCGATGTCGCGCCGGTCGGCCGTATCGGCCGGGTGCATCTCGAGCTCGGCGATTCGCATGAGGAACCGCGGGCCGGCGAACGGCCGCTCGTTCTCGGGATGGTCGCGAATGACGTGGCAGACGTTCTGGCAGAGGTAGCACTCGATGCACTTGCGGAACTCCTGCGAGCGCTGGACGTCGACCTGCTGCATCCGGAACTCGCCAAGTCCGACCGATGGGTCGGGGGTGAACGAGGGGATCTGCCGGGCCTTCTCATAGTTGAACGAGACATCGGTGACCAGGTCTCTGATCACCGGGAAGGTGCGCAGCGGCGTGATCGTGAGGATCTCGTCCTCGGCGAAGGTCGACATCCGCGTCATGCACGCCAGCCGCGGGCGACCGTTGATCTCCATGGAGCAGGAGCCACACTTGCCGGCCTTGCAGTTCCACCGGATCGCGAGGTCACCGGCCTGCGTCGCCTGCAGCCGGTGCAGCACGTCCAGCACGACCTCACCCTCATTGACCTCGACGGTGTAAGGCGCGAGATCGCCCTCGCCGTGATCCCCGCGCCAGACCCGCAGCGCTGCGTTGTAAGCCATCAGTGCGTCTCCTCGTGCACGGCGGAAGCAGAGCGGACGGGGACAGCCGGGACCGTCGCCATCTCTTCTTCGGTCAGGTATTTCTTGAGCTCGTCTGGGTCGAACAGGGCGATGAGGTCGGCGCGCATGGGCGAGGTCGGCTGCCGCGTAATCGTCATCCGGTCGCCTTCGAGCGCGCAGGCGAGGTTCACCTTGCGCCACTCGGGTCGCATGCCCGGGTAGTCATCGCGGGTGTGGCCACCGCGGCTTTCCTGCCGCTCCAGCGCCGCGGCCGCGACGCACTCCGCCATCAGCATGATGTTCCGTAGGTCCAGGGCCAGGTGCCAGCCGGGGTTGTAGGCGCTGCCGCCGGCCGCCGACACCGTGGCGGCGCGCTCGCGCAGCGTCTCCAGCTCGGCGAGGGCCTTCTTGATCTCGGTCTCGGTCCTGATGATGCCGACCAAGTTGCTCATGGTGTCCTGGACCTCGGCGTGCACCGCGTACGGGTTCTCCCCGCCCGTCCGGTCCAGCGGCGCGAGCGCCTCGACCTGCGCCGCCTCGATCTCGCCCTCGTCCGGTACCGGCAGCTTGGGACCGAGCAGGTCGAGGTAGGCGGCCGCGCCGAGCCCGGCCCGCCGGCCGAACACGAGCAAGTCGGACAGCGAGTTGCCGCCGAGCCGGTTCGACCCGTGCATGCCGCCGGTCGCCTCGCCCGCGGCGAACAGGCCGGGCACGCCCGACTCGCCGGTGTCCGGGTCGACCGCGACGCCGCCCATCACGTAGTGCTGTGCCGGGCCGACCTCCATGGGCTCCTTGGTGATGTCGACGTCGGCCAGCTCCTTGAACTGGTGGTACATCGATGGCAGCCGCCGCAGGATCTCCTCGGCCGGCAGCCGCGAGGCGATGTCAAGAAACACGCCGCCGTGCGGGGAGCCGCGGCCCGCCTTGACCTCGGCGTTGTTGGCCCGCGCCACCTCGTCCCTTGGCAGCAGCTCAGGCGGCCGGCGGTTGTGATCGGGGTCGGCGTACCAGCGGTCAGCCTCTTCCTCGGTCTCCGCGTACTGGGCGCGGAACACGTCGGGCACGTAGTCGAACATGTACCGGCGGCCCTCGGAGTTGCGCAGCACGCCGCCGTCACCGCGGACCGACTCGGTGACGAGCAGCCCGCGCACGGAGATCGGCCACACCATGTGCGTCGGGTGGAACTGCACGAACTCCATGCCGATCAGCTTGGCGCCGGCGAGCAGTGCCAGCGCCTGGCCGTCACCGGTGTACTCCCATGAGTTCGAGCTGACCTTGAAGGTCTTGCCGATGCCGCCCGTGGCGAGGATGACCGTGGGTGCCTGGAACAGCACGAACTGGCCGGTCTCCCTGATGTAGCCGAACGCGCCCGCTATCCGGCCCTCGCCGTCCTTGATCAGCCTGGTGATCGTGGTCTCGGCGTAGACCTTGATCATGGCCTCCGCGTCCCCGTGCGCGACCGCGTCCTCCTGCTGCAGGGCGACGACCTTCTGCTGCAGGGTGCGGATCATCTCCAGGCCGGTCCGGTCGCCGACGTGGGCGAGCCGGGGGTACTCGTGGCCGCCGAAGTTCCGCTGGCTGATCTTGCCGTCCTTGGTGCGGTCGAACAGCGCGCCCCACGCCTCGAGCTCGTAGACCCGCTCCGGCGCCTCCTTGGCGTGCAGTTCGGCCATCCGCGGATTGTTCAGGAACTTCCCGCCGCGCATGGTGTCGCGGAAGTGCACCATCCAGTTGTCGTTGGGGTTCATGTTGCCCATGGCCGCGGCGCAGCCACCCTCGGCCATGACCGTGTGCGCCTTGCCGAACAGCGACTTGGAGATGATCGCCGTCCGCTTGCCCGCCAGCCGCGCCTCGATGGCCGCCCGCAGCCCGGAGCCGCCGGCGCCGATCACCACGACGTCGTAGGGGAGCCGCAGCACGTCGCCGTGCCCGATCTCAGCCATGTGCGCTCGCCTGCCTCACTGCCTTAGTTGAAGATCCGCGGATCGTTGAACACCCCGGCCGCCACGAGCCAGATGTACAGGTCGGTCAGCATCAGCGTGCCGAGCGTGGTCCACGCCAGCTGCATGTGCCGGGTGTTCAGCCACGAGACCTTTGTCCATATCCAGTATCGGACCGGGTGGGAGGAGAAGTTGTTCAGCCGTCCCGCGGTGATGTGACGGCAGGAGTGGCAGGACAGCGTGTAGGCCCACAGCAGGATGACGTTCACCAGCATGATCAGCGTGCCGAGGCCCAGCCCGAAGCTGCCGTTCGGGCCGCGGAACGCCTGGGCGACGTCGTAGAGGTTCAGCGCCGAGATGAGGACCGTGGCCCAGAAGAAGTAGCGGTGCAGGTTCTGCATGATCAGCGGGAACCTGGTCTCGCCGGAGTAGCTGGCGTGCGGCTCCCGCACCGCGCACGCGGCAGGCGCCCGCCAGAACGCGCGGTAGTACGCCCGGCGGTAGTAGTAGCAGCTCAGCCGGAACCCGAGCACGAACGGCAGCGACACGAACGCGTACGGGATGATCGGCGGGAGGCTGCCGATCCAGGTACCCAGGCTCGCCGAACCAGGCGTGCACTCGCCGCTGACGCACGGTGAGTAGAACGGCGTGAGGTAGTGGTACTTCGGCACCCAGTAGTACTTGCCGATGAGCACGTGCACGGCTGCGTAGCTGACCCAGACGGTCAGCAGCACCGCGGTGAGCGCCGGAGAACGCCACCACGGATCGGTGCGCAGCGTCTTCTGGCTGATCTGCGCCCGTGTCTTCAGTGGCGCGTCCGTTATTTGCGTCATTCGTCGACGTCTCCGCCCTGGAATTCATGGGATCGGCCCGGGCCCGGCTCGCGGTCTGGCGGAGCCGCCCCGATCAGGGCGAATAGCCGGCCTCGCTGCGGGCTCGCGTCGCGTGGACACCCTATTCCACTGAATACCACTGAGCGGCCGCGAGCAGGTGGCTCTGTGGTGTGACACTGGCTACATACGACCGTTCTCGCCAACCATCGGCTACGGCAGGACGATCGTCGGGCTGCGGAGCTCGATGATCTCTGCGGGTGCCGGGATGCCGGTAGCCAGATCGATCCGCATCCGCATCAGCTCATGTGACCGTTCGTTCGCCACGTACAAAGACCCGTCGTCCAGGGCGATATGCCGCGGCCAGCAGTCGGTGGCTACTTCTGTGAGGTAACGGGGCAATTCACCCTGGCGGTCGAATATGGCGACCGTGTCTGGGCCACGGTTGGCCACGTAGAGGTACCGGCCGTCGGTCACCAGCTCCGACGGCTGGTTGGGCCGGTCCGAGCAGCTGGCCGGCACGGCGCCGAGGAGCCGCCAGCTGGCGTCGTAGGTCAGCACCTGCCCGCTCGGCTCGGCCGTCACGTAGCGGCGGTCGCCGACGGGAAGCGCGTGCCGCGGCCCCGATCCTGGCGGCGTGGCGACGACGCCATCCGGCACGAGCTTTCCGTCGTCGGTCAGCCCGTACCGGTAGAGGGAGTCACCGCCCAGGTCGGTGATCACAAGTCCGTCGTCCAGCGGCAGCACCATGTGCGGATGGGCCATGTCCTGGCGCGGGTGCTCGCCGTGCCGCTCGTGCTTGACCAGGTCGGTGGGCGGCCCGATGCTGCCATCAGCGCCCAGCCGGTGCACGCAGATGCTGCCGCCGGTGTAGTTCGCGGTGACCAGGAACCGGCCGGACTCGTCCACGGTCAGGTGCGCGGGCTCCGCGCCGCCGGTCGCCCCGGTGCCGAGTGGCTCGGCGGGCACCCCGTCCCTGAGCGCCCAGGCGTGCACGCCTCCCTCGTCGGTCTCTGCCACGGCATACAGCACGGGCAGGTGCGGATGCCGGGTGAGCCAGGACGGCGAATCCGCCGGGACCGTGGCGATGACCTGGTCGCCGTCCAGCACGGTGATGCCGGTGCCCTGGCCCTTGCTGCCGGAGTATCCGCCGATCAGCAGCTTGGTCATCCGGCCGTGATACCCAGCGCGGTCCGCAGGAAGTCGACCTGCACCAGCATCAGGTTCTCCGCCACGTCCTCCTGCGCGCCCGACATGTGGGTAACGCCCGACAGCGGCAGCACGCTGTGCGGCCGCCCGGCGGCCAGCAGCGCAGCCGACAGCCGCAGCGTGTGGGCCACCACGACGTTGTCGTCGGCCAGGCCGTGGACCAGCAGCAGCGGCCTGGTCAGCTTCGGAGCGTCGGCCAGCAGCGAGCTGCGGGCGTAGTTCTCCGGGCTGGTGTCGGGATGGCCCAGGTAGCGCTCGGTGTAGCAGGTGTCGTACAGCCGCCAGTCGGTCGGCGGCGCACCAGCGACGGCCGCGTGGAACACGTCGGGCCGGCGCAGCACCGCGAGCGCCGCCAGGTAGCCACCGAACGACCAGCCCCTGATGGCGACCCTGGTCAGGTCCAGGTCGGCGCACTGCTGCGCGGCGGACTGCAGGGCCTCGACCTGATCGTCGAGCACCGGGCCGGCGAGGTCGCCGGCCACCGCCCGATCGGAGGCCGGGCCGCGGCCCGGCGTGCCGCGGCCGTCGGCGATGACGACGGCAAAGCCCTGCTCGGCGAACCACTGCGAGGCGAGGTAGCCGGTCGCGGCGGTCACGACCCGCGCGAGGTGCGGACCGCCGTACGGGTCGCACAGCACCGGCAGCACGCCGGAGCCCGGCTGATGCCAGGACGGCAGGAGGATGGCGGTGCGCACCCGGCTGGGCCCGGCCGACCAGGTCAGCTGCGGTCGTGGCGGGGGCAGGTTCGGCGTCTCCGCCAGCGAGGCGATCCTGGCAGCCTCGCGGAGCGACCCGTCGGCCCCGGTGCCTCCGACGACGGTGTCTCCGGCGGCAGGCCGCAGCACGCTGACGACGGCGTCGGCGGCGTCCAAAGTCCGGCTGGTGAGCAGCAGGGTGCCGCCGGCCAGGGCGCCGCCGTGCACGCCGTCGGCCGGGCTGACCCGGCGGAGGCCTCCGGGCCCCGCGGTCCACACGGAGGCCGACGCGGGATCCTCGGCGGTCGCGCTGAACAGGACCGTGTCCGCGTCGACCGACAGCACCTCCCGCACGTTGACGTCCGGCGGGGTGACCGGCTCCGCGGTCCCGGCCGCGTGCTGCGCCGCCGTGCCGAGCACGAGTCGCTTCGCGCCGCCGAGGTCAGCCGTCCAGACGACGCGGCCGTCGGCGGTGGTGACGGGGACGCCGGGGACGATGTCCACCCAGGCTTGATCCGTGTCGGCCCGGACCACGCTGGTCGCACCCGAGGCAGGGTCGACCGCGAGCACGCGCATGTCCTTCTGGTCGCGGCTGAGCACGACGAGCAACGGCTGCCCGGAGCCGGCCCGTTCCCAGCTAACCGCCACCAGGTATTCCAGCGCCTGGCTATCCCACCCCACGGTGGTGAGGGTGCCGTCCAGCGTCGCTACGTGCAGCGACACAGTGGCGTTCGTGGTGCCGGCCGCCGGGTAGCGGACGGTCCGGGCGGGGCTGGCAGGGTCCGCCGGGTCGGCGATGTGCCAGACCGTGACCGGGGTCTCGTCCACCCGCTCGACCAGGATGGCCGACCCGTCCGGCGCCCACCAGTAGCCCCGGCTGCGGCCCATCTCCTCGGCGGCGACGAACTCAGCCAGCCCGAAGCTGATCCCGGCGGCGCCCGCGGGGTCTGCCAGCACCCGGTCCTCGCCGGTGCCGAGGTCGTGCACCCGGAGGGCACCACCGCTGACGTATGCGACCTGTCGGCCACTCGGGTCCGGCCGCGGGTCCGCGGCGGGTGTGCTGGTGGCGAGCGCACGCACGCCCGGTCCGCCGCCGCTCAGGTCAGCGACGTATACGGCGCCCCCGAGCAAGAAAGTCGCGACAGAGCAGGCCCGGTCGGTGGCGAAGGACACGATGCCGCTAGCGCCCTCCCTGACGCGCTCCCGCCGGGCCTTCTCGATCGGGTCGTCCGCTGCGTCCGCCGCGCCCAGCGCAGCCGGATCGGCGATCAGCCGTTCCTGCCCGGTCGCGACGTCCAGCGCCCACAGGCAGGTGACCAGATCCGTACCGCTCGGCGATCGCAGGAACAGCACGGTCTGACCGTCAGGCGAGATCAGGAAGGAGCGCGGCGCGCCCAGCGTGAACCCCTTGGTCCGGGCGGATTGCCGCGGGAACGACGTAGTCACCCCCCGATCCTGCCAGCTGGCGGGTGGCCGCCCGGACGATAGGCTCCCGCAGGTGAGCCATCCCGGCGGCCGGCGGCTGCTGTTCGTGCACGCCCACCCCGACGACGAGTCCATCGAGACCGGCGCGACCATGGCCAGGTACGCGGCCGAGGGGGCCGGCGTGACACTCGTCACCTGCACGCTCGGCGAGCTGGGCGAGGTCATCCCGGCCGAGCTCGCCCACCTGGCGTTCGACCGCGAGGGCGGCCTGGGCGAGTACCGGATCGGGGAGCTGGCCGCGGCGTGCCGGGCGCTCGGCGTGACCGATCACCGGTTCCTCGGCGGTCCTGGCCGCTGGCGCGACTCCGGCATGATGGGCACCGCCGGGAACGAGGTGGCCGGCTGCTTCTGGCTCGCGGACGCGGACGAGGCGGCCCGCCAGCTACTGGCGGTGATCACCGAGGTCCGTCCTCAGGTGCTGGTCAGCTACGACGCCCGCGGCTTTTACGGCCACCCCGATCACATTCAGGCTCACCGGGTGTCGCGGCGGGCATTCGAGCTGGCCGGCGGTCTGGTGACCAAGCTCTACGCCACGGCCGTACCGAAGTCTGTGCTCGCCGAGACCATGGCACTGCTGGCCGAGGACTCCTGCGGCGGCCAGCTGGGCGGGGTGGACTTCAGCCGGGTGGAGTCGGTCGATGGGCTGCCGTTCGGCACCGACGACGCGACTGTCACCACGCAGATCGACGCCGCGGACTACCTGGCCGCCAAGATCGCCGCCATGCGCGCGCATGGCACCCAGATCGCCGTGGACAGCCCTTTCTTCGCGCTCTCCGACATGGTGGGCCGTAAGGCGCTCGGCACCGAGTACTACACGCTGCTGGCGGGGCCTGGCGGCACCGGTGAGGGTCAAGGCGGCCGGGAGACTGACCTGTTTGCCGGTACCGGCCAGCCGGTACCGGCTGGGTCCTGACCGGGCTCGGCTAGCCTTCGGAGCGTGAACAGCAGCCGCCGCGCCAGCTTCCGCGGCCCGGCTCGGGCCGCCGGGCCGCCGGCTGCCCCTGGTGGTGGGGCGGCCGTCACGGTAGGTGCCTACGTTGCGCTGTTCCTGATCGGTGGGCTGCAGGGGCTCATCGGCGCCTTCCAGTTCAGCCGCGGCCCGGCTCCGCTGGTCGCCATCCTGTTCGACGCGGCCATCCTGGCCAACTGCGTGCTGGGCTCGTTGGGGATGCGCACGGCGCTCGGTGGCGTCCTGCCCGCGGCGGGCTGGTTCCTCGTCACTCTGCTGCTGACCAGCACCTCGGCCAACGGCAGCGTGATCGTGACGAACACGACGGCCGGGACGTGGTTCCTCTACGGCGGCGCGGTATGTGCGGCCGCCGGTGCCGTGTACGCGTTCGCGCGCTGGTCGCGGCCACGCCGGGAAGGTCGGGGTGACCGGCGGTCGCTCCGGTGACAGATCGCGCCGCAATACGGGTAGGTCCCTAGCACCGCGCCTGGCTGGCACCGCAGCTAAGGCGACGGCGGCCCGGAAATAGGGATTGCTGCCGATCCGCAGCACGGGGCCTTACCGCGAACCTCGATGGTACGGACACCCCAATGGGTCCGCAGTACGAGGAGGACGCCATGTACCCCCACCTGACCCAGGCACTGGCCGAGCAGCGGATCGCGGACCTGCGCCGCGCAGCGACCGGGCCAAGACTGGTCGCAGCCATGAGGGCAGCCGACAGCGCGGCGGCCCACGGCACGCTGCCGCAGCGTGCGAGTCGGCTGATCCGGTCGCTCGGCGGCCGCCGGTACCGGCGGATCGAGCTGGTCTGGCCCGATGGCGTGTGCAGTGTCGTGCCGGCCAGGTCCGACGACGACCCGGCGCGTCCGCTGGCGAACACCCGGCGGTAGCCGGTGCCCTACGAATCGATCGCCAGGATTCCTCGCGGCCTGGCGGAGTTGCTGGCTGCTGGCATCCTGGAGAACGTGAATGCCTGCCGCGTCAGCCCGGTCGTGGTCGGCCGGGCGGACGAGCTGGCGGCGCTGCAGCAGTGCATCGCCGCCGTCCGCCGTGGCGAGCCAGCCGCGGTGCTGCTCGGCGGGGAGACCGGCGTCGGCAAGACGCGCCTGGTCACCGAGTTCGCCGAGCGGCTAACGGGCAGCGCCCGGACGCTGACCGGTGGCTGCCTGGAACTCGGCCCGGCCGGGCTGCCGTTCGCGCCGTTCACCGCTGTGCTGAGACAACTCGCCCGCGAGCGCGGCGCGGACGGCGTTCGCGGCCTGCTGGCTGGCCGGCCGGCCGGCGAACTCGGGCGGCTGCTCCCCGAGCTGGCCGAGGCGGGTGGCCAGCCTGAGGAGGCCTACCAGGGTGAGGCCAGGGCCCGGCTCTTCGAGCAGGTACTTGGGCTGCTCGAGCGCCTCGCCGAGGCCGCCCCGGTGGCCCTGATCATCGAGGACGCGCACTGGGCGGACCGGTCCACCAGGGACCTGCTCACCTTTCTCATCGGGAACCTGCCCGAGCTGCGCGGGCTGCTCATCGTCGTGACCTTCCGGTCGGACGAGCTGACCAGGACGCACCCGCTGCGCCCGCTGCTGGCCGAGCTTGACCGCATCAGCTGGGTCGAGCGGATCGAGCTGCCCAGGCTGGCCCGGCTGGCGGCCGCCGAGCAGATGGCAGCGATCCTCGGGCACCAGCCCACCGAAGCGCAGGTGGACACCGTGTTCCGGCGCAGTGAGGGCAACCCGCTGTTCGTCGAGCACCTGCTTGGCGGCGAGGCCGAGTTGCCGGCATCGCTGCGCGACCTGATGCTGGCGAGCGTCCAGCGGCTGCCCGAAGAGACCGGGGAACTGCTGCGGGTGGCCTCGGCCGGCGATGCCAGCGTGGGGCACGCGCTGCTGGCCCGGGTCAGCGGCCTTGATGACGACGAGCTTTCTCGCGCGCTGCGGCCCGCCGTGGCCGCCAACGTGCTTCTCGCCGACGCCGACGGCTACCAGTTCCGGCACGCGCTGATCCGCGAGGTCATGCACTCCGACCTGCTGCCGGGCGAGCACAGTCGGCTGCACGCACGGTATGCGGAGGCGATCACTGCCGATCCTGCGCTGGTGCCGGCGGGCCGCGCGCTGATCTCGCTCGCGCATCACTGGTATTCCGCGCACGACCTGACCTGGGCGCTGATTAGCTCCTGGCAGGCAGCCGCGGAGGCTGGCAACGCCCTGGCGTACTCCGAGCAGCTCGACATGCTCACCCGCGTGCTGGAGCTGTGGGACCGAGTGCCCGACGCCGCGGTGCGCATCGCGGCCGACCACGTCAGCGTGCTGGCGACCGCCGCCGAAGTCGCGGAACTGGGCGCGGAGATGGAGCGCGGCATCGCTTTCGCTACCGCCGCGCTGCGCGAGGTGGATCCGGCAGCCGAGCCGGCCAGGACCGCCCTCCTGCTCGACCAGCGTGCGTCGCTGGCTGCGCAGTGCAATCTCCTGATGAGCAGCGACGACCTGGCGCAGGCACTGCGGCTGGTGAGCGACGGCAGGCACGAGGCGGTCCGGGCCCGGGTCCTGGCCAGCATGGCGGACGTGCTGTCGTGCTGCCCGGATGGCCTGCCGCAGCACAAGCAGAATGCGGACGGGCAGGCTCTGGCGGCCGCGGCGGAGGCGCTCGCGATCGCTCGCGAGGAGCATGAGCCGCGGACCCAGGCAAAGGCCCTGCTCACGCTTGCGGTGCTGGGGTCTGAGGGCGCGGTGCCGAACGGGGGCTTCGATGCACTCGGTTTGCTCGCCCAGGCCCGCGCCGCTGCCGAGGAGGCGCGCGACTGCAGCGTGCTGGTGCGCGCCGCGATCAGCGAGTCGCACGTGCTCGAGGGCATGGGCCGGCATCTGCTGGCCGCGGAGGTGGCGCGGACTGGCCTGGCCGAGGCGGCCCGGTACGGCTTGTCCCGGACATCGGGGGCCATCCTGGCGGCCAACGTCGCCGAACCACTGGTCTCGGCGGGCAAATGGGACGCTGCCTACGAGGTCATCACCGGCGCCATCGCCGCGCCGTCAACGGGACCGCACCGGAGTTCGCTGTGGCGGCTCGCGGGCGCGCTCGCGCTCGCTCGGGGTGATCTGTCCGGAGCCGCGGACGCGCTCGACCGCGCCAGCCATCTGATGGCCGCGACGCGCTACCAGGCACAGAGTCACCTGCCGCAGCTTCAGCTGCAGATCGAGCTCGCTGCCGCCCGCGACCAGGCTGGCCACGCCCTGGCCCTGGCGCAGGACGCCCTGGCGGCGGATGACCTCCAGTCGGCCCCCCGGTACTCCTGGCCGCTGCTGCGAGCCGCGGCTCAGGTCGCGGCCGATGTGCTAGCGCGGCCACCAGGCGCGAGGACGGCCGCGGACGCCGACCTGGCGTCCGGAGTGCTGGGAGCCGCTCGCGAACTCGCCGCGAAGCTGGAGGTTAGCGGTCCGGTGCAGGCGGCGCTTCAGCTCACGTTCCAGGCGGAAGTCGCGAGAGCCGACGGCGCCGCTGCGGACAGCGGGACGTTCTGGTGGGCCGCGATCGCGGCTTGGGACCAGCTTGGCGAGCCGCTGCCGCTCGGCTATGCCCTCTACCGGGCCACCGAAGCTGCGCTGGCTGGCTCGTCCGGCCGGGCCACGGTAACGACGTCCCTGGGCCGAGCCGCCGGGATTGCGCGCGACCTCGGCGCTAACCGGCTGCTGGCAGACGTCACCGAGCTAGCCAGGCGAGCCCGGATCCAGCTGCCTGGCGAACCGGTGGTAGCCGAACCGACGGCGGCGGGACTGACGCCGCGCGAGACCGAGGTGCTGCGCCTGGTCGCGGCCGGCGCGAGCAACGCCGCTATCGCCGCCGAGCTGTTCATCTCGCCCAAGACCGTCAGCGTGCACGTGTCGAGCATCCTGGCCAAACTCGGCGCGTCGAATCGCGGTGAGGCCGCCGCCATCGCACACCGTCGTGGCCTGCTCGACCGCGCCGTGGGCGACGGTGCAAGCGCCCGCTAGACCCGGACGACGGCGATCCGCTCGGCCCGCGCTCGGCCCGGTTCCTCGGTGAGCCGCGCCAGGTCGTCTGGGTCGCTCGTCAGCAGCACCACCGGCCGCGGCAGGCCGAGCGCGACGGCCGCCAGCAGTGCGTCGATCGTGCACCGGTGCCCGGACAGCCGGGCACGGCCGAGTAGTTCGCCCGCGGCACGCCCCAGCGCCTTGTCGATCGGCACAACCGTGACCCGGCTCAGCACCCGGTGCACTTTCGCGTCGCGCGGTCCACCGCGAAGCACCTCGGCCAACGCCGAGGCTGCGGTGATTACGTAACCGTTGCGCCGCCAGGCATACCTAAGGCGCTCGAGCGTTCTTGGGTCACCGTCCGCGAATTTGACGATGCCCTCGGCGTCCAGGACGAGGCCGCCGCCTACTCGCCCTCGTAATCTGGCCACTCTTTCATCGCCTCCCGGACGCCGGCCTCGTCGATGGGGCCGTACTCGGCTTCGAGTTCATCGAGCAGATCGCCGAGCAGATCGTGCCGGATGCGGTCCTGAACTGCGTCGGTGACGTACCGGCTGAAACCACCGGCACCGGTTCGTGCGCGGATAGCCTCCGTCAGTTCGCTCGGCAACGACACGCTGACCTTCTCGACCTTCCCATGCAGACCCGGCTTGGGGCCGCTGTCTGGATCGGCGCCGCCGGCGGGCAGCACTCTCAAGACACGTTCGAGCACTTGCTCACGCGAATAGGACTCCAGTGCTCGCTTCATCGCCTCCGCGAGGGCGCTGAGCGGCGGCTCGGGCTCGGCATCATAGCCTTCGTGTGCGGCGGCGCTCATACACTCATGCTACCACTGGTAGTAAGAGCTAGCGAGCGAGATACCCCAGCCGGGCTGCCAGTCCCGCGGGCGGGTGACTAGCTCCTCCAGTGGCGTGCCGAGCAGCTCGACCTCCAGGCCCCAACGCGTGGCGACGTGCCCGATGACCAGCACCCGCTGGCCGGACCAGCGCAGCGGCAGGTCCTCCAGAAACCGGGCGACCCGGTCGGTGGCCTGCCGCCAGGGTAGCGACGAAGACGGGTGAGCCGAGGCTACCGCCGTTCCCTTCTCCGCTCGGCTACCGGATGACGGCCTCGAGCTGGTCGAGAGCCCAGTCCAGGTCGTCCTCGCTGATCACGAGCGGTGGCGCAAGCCTGATGGTCGAGCCGTGGGTGTCCTTGGCCAGCACTCGGCGCTCGGCAAGCCGCTCGCAGGCCTTGCGGCCGGACAGCCGAGTGAACTCGACCCCGGCCCACAGCCCGCGGCCGCGGACCGCCCTGACCGCGCTGCCTGGCAGGTCGCGCAGCCGGTTGTGCAGGTGGGTGCCGAGCTTGGCTGACCGCTCCTGGTATTCCCCGGTGGCCAGCATCGCGATGACCTCGCGGGCGATCGCGCAGGCCAGCGGGTTGCCACCGAAGGTGGAGCCGTGCTGGCCAGGCCGGAACACGCCGAGTATCGCCGCTGACGACACCACGGCCGAGATCGGCACGATGCCACCCCCGAGCGCCTTCCCCAGGATGTACATATCGGGCACAACATCCTCATGCTCACAGGCAAACGTGGTGCCGGTCCGGCCGAGGCCGGACTGGATCTCGTCGGCGATGAACAAGACGCCGTGCGCCGTGCACAGCTCGCGCAGGCCGCCGAGGAAACCGGGCGGCGGGACCAGCACGCCCGCCTCGCCCTGGATCGGCTCGACGAGCACCGCGACGACGCTCTCGTCCAGCGCGGCAGCGAGCGCCGTCAGGTCACCGTAGGGCACGATCCGGAAACCAGGGGTATACGGGCCGAACCCGTCCCTGGCCTCCGGGTCGGTGGAAAAGCTGACAATCGTCGTGGTCCGGCCGTGGAAGTTGCCGTCGAAGACGACGATCACCGCCTCGCCCTCGGGTACCCCCTTGACCTGGTAGCCCCACTTGCGCGCGGTCTTGATCGCGGTCTCGACCGCCTCCGCGCCGGTGTTCATGGGCAGCACCATCTCCATGCCCGCCAGCTCGGCGAGCTCGGCGCAGAACGGGCCGAACTGGTCGTGCTCGAACGCGCGGCTGACCAGGGTGACCCGCTCGAGCTGCCGCTGGGCCGCCGCGATCAGGCGCGGGTGGCGATGGCCGAAGTTGATGGCCGAGTAAGCGGCCAGCATGTCGAGGTACCGGGTGCCGTCGACGTCGGTGACCCAGGACCCCTCGGCCTCGGCGATCACCACGGGCAGCGGATGGTAGTTGTGCGCGCTGTGCGCATCGGCCTGCGCGCGCAGCTGGGCCGCTCGCGGGCCGGCGGTGCCTGCCATCACTCGCCTCCTGGGGTTTGGTGGTTGCGCCCGGTTACCTCAGCTCCAGCGTGCAGCACTTGGGGCCACCGCCGGCCTTCAGCAACTCGGACAGGTCTATCCCGATCGGGGTGAAGCCAGCGGCGGTCAGCTGTGCCGCCAGGCCCGGGGCCCGCTCCGACAGCACGACGTGCTGGCCGTCGCTGACCGCGTTCAGGCCGAGCACCTCGGCGTCCTCGTCCTTGGCCTCGATCAGCTCGGCGAAGAACCCGGCGAGCGCCGCCCGGCTGGCGTCGTCGAACGCTGCCGGGTAGTACACCGCGACGTCCTGCGACAGCACCGTGAGCGCGGTGTCGAGGTGGTAGAACCGCGGGTCCACGAGGCGGAGGCTGACGACCGGCAGGCCGAACAGGCCGGCCAGCTCGGGCACGATCGCCTCGTCGGTGCGGAAGCCGTGACCGGCCAGCACGGCCCGGCCAGCGAACACGATGTCACCCTCGCCCTCGTTGACGACCACGGACTCGCGGACCTCGCCGCGGTCCCGGCCGTAGCCGTGCTCGCGGAGCCAGCGCAGATAGGCGGCCGCCTCGGGCTGGCGCTCCGGGTACCGGAACCGGGCCCCGAGCACCTTGCCGTCGATGACGGTTGCGCCATTGGCGGCGAACACCATGTCCGGCAGGCCGGGCACCGCGGGGATGGTGTGCACGGTGTGGCCAAGACCCATGAAGACGTCGCGCAGCCGCCGCCACTGGTCCATCGCCCTCGCGACATCGACTGGTTCGTCCGGGTTCATCCACGGGTTGATGGCGTATTCCACCGCGAAGTACTCGGGCGGGCACATCAAGTAGGTGTGTGCTCGCCTGGTCAGTCGCGTGGTATGCGTCATGAGGCGCTCCCGTTCGGCGAATGAGTCGGTCGGGTACGGATGATCTAGGTAGCTTCAGCCTAGGGGGCGCGCGACACATACGGCACTCGCGCCTCATGCGCGTGAGCGGCGATCTGTTGCGTCTATACTCGCTACTATGGCGATCCGTTGCGCGGCGCAATCCGCGGATCTGGCCGTCACGGCGCAGCGGCCGACACCGTCCAGGCCTGGCCTTCTGGCGTGTCGGCCACGCTGACCCCCAGCCCGGCCAGCTCCGCCCGGAGCCGGTCCGACGCGCCGAAATCCTGGCGCTCGCGGGCCGCGGCTCGCTCGGCGAGCTTCCGCTCCGCAGCCGCTGGCAGGGTGGGCGCAGCCGGGCGCGGCCTGCCGACCAGGCGCACCAGGTCGAGACCGAGCACCCGGTCGGCGCTCGCGAACGTCTCGAACTTGGATCCGGCCGGGATCTCGGAGTCCGTGGCCAGCGCGCGCAGCGCACGCAGCGCGACGGGCGTATCGAGGTCGTCGTCGAGCGCGTCGCCGATCCGTGCCGAGTAGTCCGCGCACATGGGTCGGCTCGGTTCGTCCGCCCAGTCGGCCACCAGCTCACGCCAGCGGCGCAGGGTGCCGTCCGCGGCCGTCAGCGTGTCCCAGGTCAGGTTCAGCTGCTGCCGGTACCGGTGCTCGAGGAACGCCAGCCGGGCCGCGAGCGGATCGAGTCCACGGGCGGTCAGATCGGCCAGCAGCACCGCGTTGCCGGTCGACTTGGCCATCTTCCTGCCCTCGAACAGCAGGTGCTCGCAGTGCACCCAGTGCCGCACGACCTCGCGGCCGGTCACCGAGTTCGACTGCGCCCGCTCGTCCTCGTGATGGGGGAAGCGCAGGTCGATGCCGCCGGTGTGGATGTCGATCACCTCGCCGAGAAACCGCAGCGACATCGCCGAGCACTCGGTGTGCCAGCCGGGGAACCCGGTGCCCCACGCCGTCGGCCAGGTCAGCTCCCGGCCGGCCGGCGCTTCCTTCCACAGCGCCCAGTCGGCGTGGAACCGCTTGCGGGCGTCGACCTCGCCGTCGGATCGGTGGCCGGGCCGAAGCGAGTCGAGTCGGTTGCCGGAGATCGCGCCGTAGTCAGCGAAGCTGCGCGCGTCGAAGTACACCGAGCCGGAGTCGACCGGGTAGGCGTGCCCGGCCGCTATCAGGCTGCCGATCATGTCGATCATCAGCCCGATCGACTCCGAAGCCCGCGGCGCGTAGTCGGGCGGCAGCAAGTTCAGCGCCTCGCAGTCGGCGCGGAACGCGTCCTCGTAGCGGCGCGCGATCTGCTGGGCGGTGGTGCCGGTGGCCGTCGCCTCGGCCAGGACCTTGTCCTCGCCGTCCGCGTCGCCCTCGCCGTCGTCAACCAGGTGGCCCACGTCGGTGATGTTCTGGCAGACGACCACGGCGAGGCCGTGCCGCTCGGCGTTCCGGCGGATCAGGTCCGGCAGCAGATACGCGCGGAGGTTACCGACGTGCGCGGGCCGGTAGACCGTCGGCCCGCACGAATACATCCGCAGCTGGCGGGGCCGGGCGGGCCGGATGTCGGTGACGGCGCGCAGCCGCGTGTCGTAGAGCCTGAACACGCTAGCCAGCCTACGGCCCGGCCGGCTCGGCGGCCGTGGGTGACCGGTCCGGCGGGCGGCGCGGGTGGTTCTCGATCCGCGTGCCGTGCTCGAGCAGCAGTTCGCTGCCCCGCTCGATGTAGCTCGTGATGAGCCGCAGCTCATCGTCGGAGTACTTGCCGTACTCCGCCAGCACCTCGATCAGCGGTCCGTAGACCTCGGCCGCGCCTTGTCGTGCCTGCTCGGTCATCTCCACCAGGATGCGGCGGCGGTCGGACGCGTCGCGCAGCCGGCGCACATAGCCGGCCCGCTCCAGCCGGTCAAGCAGCGCCGTCACCGCACCGCTGGTCAGCCCCGTCTGCCTGGCGATCTGGCCGGCGGTGAGCCGACCCGCCCGCTCGAGCACGTCCATGCAGCGCATCGCCGTCCGGTTGACGCCGAAGTACTCCGCCGCCGCGTCCTCGAACCGGTCGTAGGCGTTCTGGTGCAGCCTGGCCGCGAGGGCGGCCTGGCTGATCAGTTCCTGCCGTGCGCCGGGGTCCGCGCTGGTCACCCGATCACGCTATCTGTCCGCGGCCCGGTTGACAGCAGGGAGACTCGCGACATATCTTGTTGGCGTTATCTCGATTTTAAAGATTCTTAATTATCGAATGATAGTGCACCGCGGGCGGGTGAGCTGCCGTCGGCCCGGGGTGCACCGAGGTGCGGGAACGGGGTGACGTCGTGCCGATCGAACCTGCCATTCGCGCGGAGCGGCTGGACAAGAGCTTTGGCCGCGCGCGGGTGCTTGACCAGCTCGCACTCGAGGTTCCGGCCGGCGCCATCTACGGGCTGCTCGGCCGGAACGGCGCGGGCAAGACCATGCTGGTGCGGATCCTGACCACGCTGCTCAGGCCCGACGCCGGGCGGGCCTTCGTGCTGGGCCGGGACGTCGTGGCGCAGCCGGAGCGCGTCCGCGAGGTCATCGGGCTGACCGGTCGGTACGCGGCCGTCGACGATCTCATCTCGGCGGCTGAGAACCTCTACCTGATCGGCAGGCTGCTCGGCCTGCGGCCGCGCGCGGCGCGGGCTCGCGGCGCCGAGCTGCTGGCCGCGTTCGGGCTGTCCGACGTGGCCGGGACGAAGGTGAAGAACTACTCGGGCGGCATGCGCCGGCGCCTCGACCTGGCGGCCGGCCTCGTCGGCCAGCCCGCGGTGCTGTTCCTGGACGAGCCGACGACGGGCCTCGACCTGGCCAGCCGGAACGAGCTCTGGGACATGATCAGGGCTCTCGCGGCGGACGGCACCACGGTGCTGCTGACCACCCAGTAACACCCAGTACCTGGAAGAGGCCGACCGGCTGGCCGGCCGGGTCATGGTCATCGACCACGGCCGGGCCGTCGCGGAGGGCACGCC
>JBOHCP010000018.1:0-18483 GCA_050698875.1 Streptosporangiaceae bacterium
CCGCTGCCCAGGCGGACGCGGAGTGGGCGCACGTCACGGTCGATGAGGCCATGGCGGAGCTCACGGCGATGATCGGACTGGCCGCGGTGAAGGACCAGGTTCGCTCGATCACTGCGTCAGTCGAGGCCGCACGGCGCCGCGCCATCGCCGGTCACACCGCCGAGAAGCCGATGCAGCACTTCGTCTTTCTTGGCCCGCCCGGCACCGGCAAGACAGCCGTTGCCCGGGTCGTCGCGAAAGTCTTCTATGCGTTCGGGCTGCTGGACTCGCCGTCGGTGGTGGAGGCGCAGCGCGCCGACCTGGTCGGCGAGTACCTGGGCGCGACAGCGATCAGGACCAACCAGCTGATCGACTCCGCCCTCGGCAAGGTGCTGTTCATCGATGAGGCGTACAGCCTGGTCAACGACGGTGACGGGCAGGCCGACCGGTTCGGCAACGAGGCCGTGCAGGCGCTGGTCAAGCGCGCCGAGGACGACCGGGAACGGCTGATCATCATCCTGGCGGGCTACGAGCGGCAGATGGAGTCGTTCCTGGCCGCCAACCCGGGCCTCAACTCGCGGTTCGGCGTCCGGGTCAAGTTCCCGACCTACTCAGCGGCCGAGCTGCAGGCACTGGCGGAAAAGTCCGTCCAGGACAGGGGCGAGCTGCTGGACCCTGACGCCCGCCCGGTGCTGCGCGAGATGCTGGAAGAGGTTGGCCGCCGTCGGCTGACCGACGAGCTCGGCAACGGCCGGTTCGTCCGCAGCCTGCTGGCCAGGGCCGGGCAGCAGCGTGACGTGCGCGTGATGGCCGACGGGCCCGAGCCCGCCCCGGCCGAGCTGGTCACGCTGCGCGCCGAAGACCTCAAGCGCGCCTATGCCGACCTGACAACCCGGTTCCGCGGATACACCGACACGCCGACGGTCGAGAGCGCGCTGGCGGAACTCGACGCGCTCGTCGGCCTGGAGCCGGTCAAACGCCAGGTGCACGAGATCGTCGCCCAGCTGCAGGTCGCGCGGCTCCGGGACCGGCAGGGCCTGGCCAGCCAGCCGCCCTCCCGGCATTTCGTCTTCACTGGCCCGCCAGGCACCGGCAAGACGACGGTCGCGCGCATCCTCGGCCGGATCTTCGCTGCGCTCGGGCTGCTCGTGCGGCCGGAAGTCATCGAGGCGCACCGAGCCGACCTGGTCGGCGAGCATCTGGGCTCGACGGCGATCAAGACATCGCGGCTGATCGACTCGGCCCTCGGCGGCGTGCTGTTCGTCGACGAGGCGTACGCGCTGCACAACGAGGCCTACTCGGGCGGCGACGCGTTCGGCTCCGAGGCCGTGGCCACGCTGCTCAAGCGCGCCGAGGACGACCGGGACCGGCTGGTGATCGTGCTGGCGGGCTATACCGCGGACATGGACAGGCTGCTGCGCAGCAACCCGGGCCTGGCCTCGCGCTTCAGCAGCAGGATCTCCTTCCCCAGCTACACCGCGGTCCAGCTGGGCGAGATCACGAAGTCTATCGCCACGCAGGCTGGCGACACCTTCGACACCGGCGCGCTGCCCGTACTGGACTCGATCTTCATCGATGCCGTGGGGCAGGGCCGGATCGACGCGCTGGGCAACGGCCGGTTCGCCCGGTCGCTGTTCGAGCGGGCCTGCGCGTCCCGCGACGTCCGGGTGTCGCTGCAGGGCGAGGCCGCCACCGCCGCAGAGCTGACCACGGTCCTCGCGGCGGACGTGCTGGCCGCCTACCGGGAGCTGGCGGGCTGATCACCAGCCCCGCGGCGGCAGCCGCTAATCGCGCCCAGCGGCGGCAGCCGCTAATCGAGCACAGTCCGGCTGACCGCGAAACGGACTCGCTGGCCCGGCCGTAGCTGCGCCGCCAGGCCGAGGTCGGCAACCTTGACCACCGCGATGACGGGGTATCCGCCGGTGGTCGGGTGGTCGGCCAGCAGCAAGATCGGCTGTCCCTCGTGGGTGACCTGCAGCGACCCCGCCGCCACACCCTCACTCGGCAGCTCACCCGGCCGGCCGGGCGAGCGAGCCAGCGGCGGGCCGGCGAGCCGCAGCCCGGTGCGATCGCTAGCAGGCGTGACCTGATAGCTCCCGGCGGCGAGGGAGGTGAGCGCGTCGCGCGCGAACCAGTCGTCCCGCGGGCCCGCGATCACCCGTATCGGGACCGGGTCGGCCCCGGCGGCCGGCCCGCCGGTGCCCGGCCGATCGTCCGGCGGTTTCTGGACAGGGGAACGGGCTCGTCCCACCGGCAGTCGGTCGCCGGGCCGCAGCGGCGGAGGCCCGAGTCCTGATAGCCGGTCCGCCGAGCGGCTGCCGAGCACCGGCGCCACGTCGATGCCGCCCGCCACGGCGAGGTAGCTGCGCAGCCCGACGGCCGGACTGCCGAGCCGGAGGACGGATCCGGCCGGGACGGCGAACGCGGTGCCGTGCCGGGGATCCGGTGCCCTGATCGGGCCGCCGAGTACCCGGCTGAGCCGTCCCGGCCGCTGTCGCAGGTGCCGACGTTCGCCGCCGCGGTCGCTGGCCGGGACACGCTCGCGCGGCCTTTCCAGCGTCATCGGGACCGGTGCCCCGGTTACCGCGACGACCGCGCCGCTGTCGAACCGCAACGCCAGCCTGCCCAGCGTGACTTCCAGCCCGGCCGCGCTGGCCGGGCTGCCGACAAGCCGGTTGGCCAGCCGCAGGCTGACGGCGTCGGCGGCGCCGCTGCCGGGCACGCCGAGATGAGCCAGACCCGGTCGGCCGAGGTCCTGGATGGTCGTGAGCGGACCCGGCTGAAGCACCTCGATCGGGCCCGCCCCGCGCGACTCCGGCGGCCGGATGGCGGGCGCCGCGCTGGCCCGCAGGCGGTCGACCGGGCGGAACCGGACGTGCTGACCCGGCGACAGCAGCGCGGGCGGGTCACGGCCTGGGTCCCACAGCGCCGCGTCGGTACGGCCGAGCAGGCACCAGCCACCGGGCGATGCAGCCGGATACGCCGCCGCGAGACCGCCGGCGATGGCGACGGAGCCGGCCGGGACCGACACCCGCGGGCTCGCCCGCCTCGGCACCGCGGCCAGCGCCGGGTCCAGGCCGGTCAGGTAGCCGAAGCCAGGGGAGAACCCGAGCCAGCCCACCAGGTACCTGGCGGCGGCGTGACGGGCGATCACCCCGGCGGTGCTGAGGCCGGTCAGCCGGGCCACCTCGGCCAGGTCCGGCCCGTCATAGACGGTGTCGAGCACTAGCTCGGCCGTGCTCGCGGCCGGGAGTACCGGCGGCGGCAGCGGCGCGCTGACCAGCGCACGCAGCCGGACGGCCAGGCCGGCCGCGCCGGAGCTGCCAGGCTCGTGGCTGACCAGGACCGTGGCGGCGCCGGGTACGACGTCGACCACGCCCGGCAGCGCAGCGGCCCTGATAGCGGCTGCGAGGCGCGCGGCCGCGTTCCCTGCCAGCTGGTCATCGCAGACGTCCGCCGCGATCTCCAGCAGCAGCGCCGCATCGCCGGCCGGTCGCAGGGTGATCACGCGAAGGGCGCGAGCGTCACGCCGGCCCGCGTCAGCGCCCCCCTGACGGCGGTGGCGATCCGCACCGCGCCCGGTGTGTCACCATGCACGCAGACCGACCGCGGGGCCAGCTCCACCAGGTGGCCGCTGACGGTCTCCACGACCCCGTCGGTGACCATTGCGACGGCTCGGGCGGCGACGACGGCGGGATCGGTGAGCACGGCACCGGGCTGGCCTCGCGGCACCAGGCTGCCGTCATCGGCGTAGCCGCGGTCGGCGAACGCCTCGGTCACGGCCCGGAGCCGGACCTCGGCGGCTGCGGCTTCCGTGGCGGAGCCGGGCAGGGTGAGCAGCGGCAGGCCGGGGTCGTAGCTGACCACCGCCGCGGCGAGGGCGGCGGCCTGCTCGGGGTCACGGGCGGCCCGGTTGTACAGGGCGCCGTGGGGCTTGACGTAGCTGACCCGCCCGCCCGCGGCCCGCGCGATGCCATCGAGCGCGGCGATCTGGTAGAGAACCTCCGCCTCCAGTTCGTCCGGCGGCACCGTCATCTCCCGGCGGCCGAAGCCCGCCAGGTCGCGATACGACACCTGCGCCCCGATCGCGACACCGCGGGCCACGGCGCCCGCGCACGCACGCCGGATCGTGACCGGGTCCCCGGCGTGGAAGCCGCAGGCTATGTTCGCGCTCGTCACGACTGCGAGCAGGGCCTCGTCGTCGCCGAGCCGCCACCTGCCGAAACTCTCGCCGAGGTCGGCGTTGAGGTCGACGACGCGAGCCGGCGCGGTCATCGGGGCGCTGTCATCCCGGCCGGACCGTCACGGCTCCCGCGCAGGCAGGCCGGCCAGCGCGGCGGCGATGTCACTATCCCGCGGGCCGGCCACCCCGATGGCGTCGATGAGCAGGTGCAGAACCTCGTGCCGGTTGGTGCCGAGGTCGAGCAGCCGCTGTGCTGCCTCCCACAACTCAGGCGGATCGCCGCGCCAGAGCCGGTCAGCGAGCGCGACGTGCCGGTCCATGTGCTCGGCGCTTGGCCGCTGGTTGCCGTCGTCGTGGTCGGCGGCGAGCAGCGTCCGGCGGTCGCCAGGCAGGCCGGGCCTGAGGGTCGACAGGTCCGTGCCGCGGTAGCTGCCGCGCAGCAGCGGGACGGCGAAGAGCCGCCGGGCGAGCGCCTCCAGGTCGCCGTCGGGCAGCAGGCGGTCCACCATGTCAGGCTCTAGGCCGAAGGATGCCGGGTCCCGGTAGACGGTCGGAAACGTCCGCATGGCGTCGAACACCGCATCCAGCGTGGCGCGGACCGCGGTCTCGGCCAGGCCCGATCGGGACCCGGCCCAGCGGATCCAGGCGAACAGCACGTGTGGCATCGCCTCCTGCTCGGCCTTCGACAGGACGACCTTGCGGGGCAGCCAGTCCAGCAGGAACGTCTCGGCCTTCGCAGGGCTAACCCGTAGCGGCCGGCCGAAATCCCGGTCACAGCCGTAGTCCACGATGTGGTCGGCGCACCTGCTGGCGGCCCGCCGGTCGGACACCTCTTCGGCGTCGTCGGAGGCGAGGAACTGGGCAGCGAGCGCCGCCCGCTGGTCCTTGCGCCACAGCGGGCGCCTGCCCGGCACCGCGACGGCCGTGTCCGGCGGCAGCGGCGACACGATCTGCGACCCGGCCGGCCGCGCCGCTGGCCGCGCCGGCGCTGGCGGCAGTGTCCGGACCCTGGCGCGGATGAAGGCGTGATAGGAGGGGAACGACGCGCTCACCGCGGGGTCGGTCGCCGTTTCGGTCGTCGCCAGCGCCGTGGCCAGGATGCGCCGGGCGTCGGCGGAGTCGACCTGGCGGAAGGTGCTGGCCGGAGAGGCGGCGCCAGCCGGCCCGCCGCGGGCAGCGCGGCTGCCGGGCGGGCCGCCCTCAGCCGGGGCGCTGCCGCTTGAGTCCCTGCAGTAGTCCAGGAGCTTGGCTACCTGGGATGTCACCCAGCCATCGCGAGCGAGGCCGCCCGCGTTGTAGTCCACGACGACGACCAGCGCGTGCTGCTCCTGCCCGGCGTAGCTGAAGATGCAGACCACCTCGTCGCGGTCGCCGTAGCCGTCCGAGTTCAGGTAGCACTCCTCGGCCTCGACCGCGCCGACGTGCTCGGCCCAGGCCGGGCGGGCCACCCCCTGGTCCATCAGGGCCAGAGCCGCACGCTCTGCCTGTACGGCCTGCCGGGAACTGCCGAGGCAGGCGATCCCGGACAGCAGCGCGAGCGCGGCGGGGCTAGCCTGGCGGGCCGCGTACCTCACCAGCCCCTCGCCGATGAGCGCGTCCACCTCGGCCCGGCGCCGGGCGCCGCCGCGGCCGCCCGCCTGACCCCACCACGTACCGAGCAACTCGCTGACCATGAGCTCGGCGTCGAGCGGGCTCCGGACGGCGAGCAATTCCCTGGCGGCCCGCAGCATCTCGGCAAACAGGGCGTTGGGCGGCGGCTCGGCCGCCCAGGACGCCCCGCCGGGCCGGCCCGGCGGGGATCCGGCGGCGCCCTCACGCCCGGCATGCTGACCCCTGCCTCCGGCTGGCTCGCGGCGTCTGCTCTGGGGGGTCATTGCTCTAGCTTCGCAGATCTCGGGTCGCGGCATGCTACGGCTCGCGAGGGCGACGTCCGATTCTTGGCGTCCGGGCGGGTTCCGCCGGATTCTACCGGAACCAAGAGCGGCGCTTCCGTCCGTCTGCCCGGCGAAGGGAGCATTAGTCCGGTAGCGTCCTACTGAGCCATGCCTGGCTGGCCGCTGCCCGGGTGGCAGGGGATGGTCAGGGCGCTCGCCGCGAGCGTGGCTGCGGCCGGCCAGGTGGCGCGGCATGACCTGCGGCTGCGCGACCTGCCCGGCCGGTGGCCGCCACGTCGTCGCGGTGCGGGCGCGGATTCGCGGCACATAAGTCATAATCACGTATTTAGGTGTCTATGGGACTCGGGGCCGCCCGGTGCCCCGCGACGCGAGAAGGACGGCGGTTTCCTCATGCGAGCAGGACTTGCGGCGTGGCAGGCCCGGAAGCGCGCTGCGCCGCGCAGCCGCGGACGCGGTCGTCGGGTACTGGCGGCGTGCTGTGTCGGCACCGGGATCGCCGCGCTCGTGGCCGCCTGCGGGCCGGCGTCCGGCGCTTCATCTGGCGCCTCGACGGTCAGCCAGCCTGACACAAGCACGGTCACCTACGCGATGGCGCCGACCGCAAAGGCGAGCTACGCCTTCCCGTTCATCGGCTCGCCGGCCGAGGCGGCCCAGTTCAGCGTCTACAACGTCAACGACTTCCAGTACCTGATGTACCGGCCGCTCTACTGGTTCGGGACCGGGGTGAACCCGTACCTGAACACTCAGCTCAGCCTCGCCTACCCGCCCACCTACCAGGGCCACCAGGTCACCATCACGCTCAAGCCCAGCTACAAGTGGTCCAACGGCGAGTCGGTCGACGCCGACGACGTCGTGTTCTGGATGAACATGATGGCCGCGGAGGCGAGCTCGGCGACGAGCTCCTGGGTCGGCACCACGCCGGACGGCCTGCCCGGCGACGTGACGAACGTCCGGGCGGTCAGCAAGTACGTCGTGACCATGGACATCACGACTCCGACGTTCTCCGAGTCCTGGTTCACCAACAACGAGCTGAGCCAGGTCACGCCCATGCCGATGAAATGGGACCGCACCGCAGCCGGGGCGGGCAACTGCGTCAGCAGCCTCGCGGGCTGCAACGCCGTGTATGAATACCTCAATAACCAGTCGAATGACATCGCCAGCTACGGGACGTCGCCGATCTGGCAGGTCGTGGACGGTCCGTGGAAGGTCAAGAGCCTGGACAGCCAGGGCAACCTGACGATGCTGTTCAACTCCAAGTACTCGGGTCCGGTGGCCCCGCACCACATCACCAAGTTCGTCGAGGCCCCGTTCACCACCGAGTCGGCCGAGTACAACGTGCTGCAGGATCCGGTCGGCAGTCAGACCCTCGACGTGGGGTACCTGCCCACGGTGGACGCACCGGTCCCGCCGGCCGGCGCGAACGTCGGCCCTAACCCCGGCACGCTGTCCGGTTACGCGGTGACCGCCGTCTACCCGTGGGAGGTCAGCTACTTCCCCTACAACTTCGCCAACACCACCGTGGGCCCGATCTTCAGCCAGCTGTACTTCCGGGAGGCGTTCCAGGATCTGGTCGACCAGGAGGGCGTCATCAACGGCCCGATGCACGGGTACGGCAAGGTGGTCACCGGCCCCGTCGCGTCCTACCCGCAGACCAGCTATCTGTCGCCGTCGCTCGCCAAGCTCGGCGATCCGTGGACGCTCAACATCCCGGCCGCCCGGAAGCTCCTGACGAGCCACGGCTGGGTGTCCAACGGCGCCGGGCCGCTCGTCTGCGGTAATCCCGGCAGCGGGCCGACCCAGTGCGGGCCGGGCGTGCAGGCCGGCAGCCAGCTCAAGTTCACGCTGATGTACGCGACCGGGGTCGACTACATGGAGTCGTCGGCACGAGAGCTCGCGTCCAACGCCTCGCTGGCCGGCATCGAGGTCGACCTCGATGCCGAGCCGTTCAACACGGTGACCGGGACGGCGTTCACCCCCTCCGACAATCAGAGCTGGGAGCTGGCCGAGTGGGGCAGCTGGACCTACGCCCCCGACTACCTGCCGACCGGCGAGACGCTGTTCCTGAACGGGTCGCCGAACAATGCGGGCGACTACAACGACCCCACGAACAACTCGCTGATCGGCGCCACGCTGCAGGCCAGGACGCCCGGCCAGTTCGACACGGCGATGTACAACTGGGAGAACTACCTGGCAAAGCAGCTCCCGGTGGTGTACATGCCGAACGTGCCGTCGCTGGTGGAGACGATCAAGGGCCTGGACATCGGCCCGCAGAACAGCGCCCTGATGATCACCCCGGAAATGTGGTTCTACCGCCAGTGATGCGCGCGCGCCAGCACCCCGGGGGGCGCTCCTGGGCTAGCACCGCCAGGCCTGCCCCGTGACGGCATACCTGGCCCGCCGGATCGTGCAGGCGGTCGCGGTCGTGGTGCTCGTGACGCTGATCGTGTTCGGCCTGATCAGCCTGGCGCCGGGCAGGACCCTCAGCGCCGTGCTGGGCCAGGGCGGCGCGCACCGGCCGTTCCTGCTCGCGTACCTGACCTGGCTCGGCCGGGTGCTGCGCGGCAACCTCGGGTTCTCCACCCGGCTCAACGTCAGCGTCGGCACGCTGTTGGCTGCCAGCCTGCCGCGGACCCTGGTGCTCACCGGCGTGTCGACGCTGATCGCGCTGCTGGTCGCGATACCGGTCGGGCTGGTGCAGGCCGTGCGCCGCAACACGGCCACCGACCGCGTGCTGCGCATCGTCACCTATGTGGGCTACGGGACGCCCACGTTCGTGCTCGGAGCGGTGCTGGTGCTGTTCCTCGCGGTAGACCGGCACCTGTTCGGAGCCGAGGGCCCGCAGGCGCCTGGCATCGTCGGCTTCGCCACGGACCTGCGTGCCCTGACGCTGCCGGTGCTCACGCTGACGCTGATGACCGTCGCCATATTCGCCCGGTACATGCGGTCCGCCGCGCTGGACAGCCTGGCGCAGGAGTACGTGGAGGCTGCCAGGGCGAGGGGCGCCGGCCAGGGCCGGGTCCTGCTGGCGCACGTGCTGCGCAACTCGCTGGTGCCGGTCGTGACCCTGCTCGGCCTCAGCCTGCCGCAGATCGTCGGCGGCGCGGTGCTGGTCGAGGGCCTGTTTAACATTCAGGG
The DNA here is from genome assembly GCA_050698875.1 of Streptosporangiaceae bacterium. Classification (GTDB taxonomy): domain Bacteria; phylum Actinomycetota; class Actinomycetes; order Streptosporangiales; family Streptosporangiaceae; genus JAJYUU01. The sequence continues at coordinate 9,193 of JBOHCP010000018.1, forward strand.
CATGGGCTGGCAGATCTGGCAGGCGGCGCTACGCCAGGACGCGCCGGTGACGCTCGGATTCACCCTCGTCATCGGCGTCGCCGCGGCGATCGGGTCGCTGCTCGCCGACGTCGGCTACGCCCTGCTCGACCCGCGCGTGAGGTACGCGCAGCCGTGACCGTGACCCCGGCCGCACCAGAGCCAGCAGCCTCCCCGGCAGCGCCGGTCCGCGGCAGCCGCGGTCGTCATGCCGGGCCCGCCCTGGCTCAGCCGACCGGGGCGGACCTGCGGGCCGCTGCGGCCGGCCGGGTGCGCCGGGTGCTGTCCGTGCTGCGCGCCAGTCCGCTGGCGACCGCTGGCGCGCTAACCATCGTCGCGGTGATCCTGTTCTGCTTCGCCGGCCCGGCGCTCTACCACACCGATCAGGCGCACGTTTTCCTGTCCCGGGCGAACCTGTCCCCGGCCGCTGGCCATCCGCTCGGCACGGACAACGACGGTTCCGACGAGCTCGGCAGGCTGATGAAGGGCGGCCAGGTCTCGCTGGAGGTCGGCGCGGCCGCCGGGGTACTGGCGGCCGTGCTCGGCTCGCTGTGGGGTGCGACGGCCGGCTACCTCGGCGGCGCGATTGACGCCGTCATGATGCGCATCGTGGACGCGGGCATCGCCGTCCCCGCGATCGTGCTGCTGCTGGTCCTTGTCTCGCTGTACCGGCCGTCGACCACCATGCTGATCCTGGTGATCGCGGGCACGTCCTGGCTGGGCACGGCCAGGCTGGTCCGCGCCGAGGCGCTGATGCTGCGGTCCAGGGAGTACGTCCAGGCCGCCCGGGTGATGGGTGGCGGCGGGCTGCGGGCCATCGTCCGGCACATCGCCCCGAACGCCATGGGCACGATCGTGGTCAACGTGACCTTCCAGATCGCCGGCGCCGTCCTGCTGCTGGCGGCGCTGAGCTGGCTCGGACTGGGCGTGCCGTACCCGTCGGTCGACTGGGGCGACATGCTCGGCGCCGCGACGCAGACGATCGACGACGGCTACTGGTGGCAGATCCTGTCGCCGGGCCTGGCCCTCGTCGTGGTGGTGATAGCCCTCACCATACTGGGCGACGGCCTGCGGGACGGGCTCTTCGGCGATGAGTAACGGGCTCACGGTGGTGCGGCGCGGAGAGCCGGTGCTCCGGGTCACCGGCCTCCGAACCGAGATCAGGCGGCAGGGCGTCACGGTGCGCGCCGTCGACGGCGTCAGCCTGGAGGTCGGGGCGGGTGAGTGCCTTGGCCTGGTGGGGGAGTCGGGCTGCGGTAAGACAATGACCGCGCGCTCGATCCTGCGGCTGCTGCCGCGCGGGGGAGTCATCACCGCTGGCTCGGTCGTGCTGGCGGGGACCGAGCTCACGCAGCTGTCCGAGCGGGACATGCAGACCGTGCGGGGCCGGGACATCGGGATGGTGTTCCAGGATCCGGCCAGCTGCCTCAATCCGACGATGACGATCGGGCGGCAGATCAGCGAGTCGGCGGTCGTGCACGCCGGCGCGGACCGGAGCGGCGCGGCTGAGCGCGCGATCGAGTTGCTCGGCATGGTCGCCATGCCCGACCCCGAGCGCTCGGCCGCATTGTACCCGCACCAGCTATCGGGCGGGATGCGGCAACGGGCCATGATCGCGGCTGCCCTCGCGTGCGGGCCACGGCTGCTGATCGCCGACGAGCCGACCACGGCGCTCGACGTCACCATCCAGCAGGACATTCTCGAGCTCATCGACGCGCTGCGCGGGCGGCTCGGCATGGCGGTCATCCTCGTGACTCACGACCTCGGCGTGATCGCGGGCCGGACGGAGCGGGTGGCCGTCATGTACGGCGGGCGGATCATCGAGCAGGCCAGCACCGACGCCGTCTTTGCCGAGCCGCGGCATCCCTACACCGAGGCGCTGCTCGACGCGCTACCCGAGCTTGCGGGCCCGCGGGCCAGGTCTCTGTACAGCATCCCTGGCCGACCGCCGGCACTGACCGAGCGGCCGCCGGGCTGCAGCTTCGCGCCGCGATGCCGGTATGCGGAGGCCTGGTGCGGCAGCCACGAGCCGAACCTCGACGGTGATCATCCCGGCCACCTGTACGCCTGTTTCTTCCCTGTCGGCGCGGTGACCGGCCCGCCGGCAGCCGGTGCAGGCCGCCCGGTCAGCAACTGGACGGCTGGCCAGGCCCCGGTCGGCGCCGGAGCCGCCGGGCCGGGCGCGCAGCCGGAGCCCGCACAACGGCCCGCTCCGCTGCTGCGAGTCTCAGGGCTGGTCAAGGACTATCCGGTGACCAGCGGCCCGATCAGCCGCCGGACCGGCACGGTGAGCGCGGTGGCCGGGGTGAGCTTCGAGCTGACCGCCGGCGAGACCTTCGGCCTGGTCGGCGAGTCCGGTTGCGGGAAGACCACCATTGCCCGGCTGCTTGCGGGCGTGGAGCGGGCCAGCGCCGGCACCATCGAGTTCCGCGGCACCGACCTGGCCGGGCTGTCCCGTCGCCAGCTGCGACCGTACCGGCCTGGCATCCAGCTGATGTTTCAGGACGCCTTCGCCTCCCTCAATCCGCGGATGCGGGTCCGTTCGATCCTCAGTGAGCCGCTCGCGATCCAGCGGACCGTTCGCCGCCGCGGGCGCTGCAGGCAGGTTGCGCGGATCCTGGACGAGGTCGGCCTGCCGCCCGAGGCGGCTGACCAGTATCCACGGGAGTTCTCTGGCGGTCAGCGGCAGCGGCTGGCGCTGGCCAGGGCGCTTATCCAGCGTCCGGCCCTGATCGTCGCCGACGAGCCAGTCTCCGCGCTTGACGTGTCCGTGCAGGCGCAGATACTCAACCTGATGCACAAGCTGCAGCGTCAGTATGACCTCAGCTACCTCTTCATCTCGCACGACCTGTCGGTGGTCAGGTACATGGCCGATACAATCGGAGTGATGTACCTCGGGAAGCTGGTCGAGGTGGGCCAGGCCGAGCAGATCTGCACCGCTCCGGCGCACCCGTACACCGCCGGTCTCATCGCCGCCGTCCCGGCGGTGACCGGCGAGGCCCAGCCGCCGTCGGAGGCGCGCCCCGCGACTACCCTGCCACTCGCGACTCAGCCGCCATCGGGGTGCAGGTTCCGGACCAGGTGCCCGCGAGTTCAGGACATCTGCGCGCAGGCCGAGCCGCCGCTCCAGCCGCACGCCGCCGGCGGCCAGCTCGTCGCCTGCCACTTCCCGCTCGAGCCTGGTGCGCTGGGCAGTGCCGCCCGGCAGACCAGTGCGAGCAGTGGCTGAAGCTTGCGCCAGGCGCAATCGCCCGTCCTGATCCGATCCGGGCGTCGTCCGCCCTGGTCAGGCCGCAGGCTGCCGGTGCCGCCCGCGCCCCGCGCGATGACCGGCTCAGCAGCCGCGATTGCGGTCAGTTGTCGCTGGCTTCGTTCTTGTGCTCGTTGTTGCCGCTAGCCTTCTTGTGTCCGCAGTGAGCAGGAAGGAGCGGCTCCATGGCTCACGGTCGGCGATGCGCGGGGTGCCAGGGATGAGCGCCGGTACGTCCGTGCCGCGCCCGCGGCCGCCCGGCCTGGAGGTGACGGACTCGGCTGTGCTGTCGTCGCTGCTGCTCGACGCGCCGGTCGGCTTCGTCTTCCTCGGCCCGGACTCTCGGCTGCTACGGATGAATAAGGCGATGACGGCGCTGTCCGGCGGCGCCGAGGCCGCCCAGCCTGGCCGCAGGCCGGCCGAGCTGTGGCCGCCAGACCTGGCCGCAGCGGCGGAGGCAGCGGGTCGCGCGGTTGCCGCGGGCGAGCGGCCGGTGGCGCAGACCGAGCACGCCGTCGCGGGCTCCGGCGCCGGGGCTGGCGGCAACCGCAGCGAGCCCGCGGTGCGCTACTGGTCCTTCTCCTGGTTCCCGTCGTCCGACGGGGACGTCGGCGGCGTTGCCGCCATCGCCGTCGAGTCGACCGCCCAGCATGAGGCCGCTGAGGCGCTGCGCAGGACCGAGGAACGGTACCGGTCCCTGATTCAGGCCGGTGCGCAGGTCGTGTGGGTGACAGAGCCCGACGGCGAGATCGCCGAGGACTCGCCGGAATGGCGCTCGATCACCGGCCAGACGGCCGAGGAGTACCGGCAGGAGGGCTGGCTGGCGGCGGTCCACGGTGATGACCGGGACCGGGTCGAGGCGGCCTGGCGGGACTGCGTCCGGTCTGGCAAGGTGTTCGACAGCCGCTACCGGGTCCGCAGCCGGACCGGCTCCTACAAGCACTACGACGTGCGCGCCGTGCCGATCGAGCGGGACGGCACGATCGTCGAGTGGATGGGTGCGGGCACCGACGTCACGGCCCAGCGCGAGGCGGAGGAGATGCGCGGCCGGCTGACCGAGCAGCTCTCGGCCGCCGCCCTGCGCACGGCGCGGCTCCAGCAGGCCACCTCGATGCTGGCCGAGGCGCTGACCGTCGACCAGGTCGTGCAGGTCATTACCGAAGTCGGCCGCTCGGCCATCGGCGCCGAACGGTCTGCGGTCGCTATCCTCGACGCCGAGCGACTGTGGCTCCACACGATCAACCCCGGTGACTTGCCGGCGGGTCCTGGCACCGTCGGCAGCGACATACCGCTGTCGGCGACGAGCGTCATGACCTCGGCCATCAGCTCGCGCAAGCCCGTGCTGCTCGAGAGCCCCGAGGCGCTGCGCAGGTACTTCGAGGCCGAAGGGATCGACGCGAGCCTGTTCCTGACCTACAGCGACGAGAAGGCGTGGGTGGGGCTGCCGCTGCTGTCATCGGGAGCGTCACTCGGCGCGCTGCGGTTCTCGTTCCGCCGGCCGCGCCAGATCACCGAGGAAGAGCGCGTCTTCCTGGAGGCGCTGGCCGGGCAGTGCGCGCTCGCGCTGGAGCGCGCCCTGCTCTACGAGCGCGAGCGCACCACGGCGGAGACGCTGCAGCGGAGCCTGCTGCTGGACACGCTGCCCACTGTTCCCGGCATGATCCTGGCGGCAAAGTGCCTGCCAGTGACCAGGAACATGCAGATCGGCGGCGACTGGTACGACGCGTTCCGGTTGCCAGATGGCCGCCTGGCCGTCGCGACCGGCGATGTCATGGGCAAGGGACTGACCGCGGCAGCGGGGATGGGCCGGGTCAGGAACGCGCTGCGCGCGCTGGCGCTCACCGATCCCCGGCCCGCGGCCGTGCTCGCCGGGCTGGACCGGCTGTTCCTCGCCACCGAGCTCGCCGAGCAGGTGACCACCGTGGCCTACCTGGTCGTAAGCCCGCTAACCGGAGAAGGCGTGGCCGGGAACGCCGGTCACCTGCCGCCGTTGCTGCTGTCGCCGGACGAACCGCCGCGGCTGGATCCGGCCGAGGCAGGCACGCCGCTGGGGTGGGCGAGCCCGCGCCGGCAGTACGCGTTCCGGCTGCCGCCGGGCAACACTGCGGTGCTGTATTCCGATGGGCTGGTAGAGAACCGCAAGCGAGGGCTGGACGCCGGGTTGGACGAGCTGGTGGCGGTCGCCGCGCAGGCGCCGGCCGCGATCGCGCAGGATCCCGGCCAGCTGCTGAATTACCTCGTAGACCGGATGCTGACCGGGTACGAGCAGGATGACGACGTGACGGTGCTCGTCCTGCACGTCCCGGCCGACGGTAGGCGAGCCAGCGGCCGCAGGCGTGCCGGTTCGGCGCGAAAGGGGAGGGTATGAGGAATGCGGGTACCATTCCCGGGGTTGTGCTGTCCAGCTCGGCGTGCAGGTTCCGGGCGGGGCGGTCCCGGCGCTCGCCGCGCAGCGGTACGACCTACACCGGCGGTGCGCCTAGTGTGGTGGGCGGGAGAGGACCTCGGGCATGACGGGTGCTCCCGGCGTGGCATCTAGGCTTCCGGGCCTGTCGGTGCAGCCGGGCTCGCGCTGCGGAGCCCGAAGCTCAGCATGAGGGATGCCGGAGAGGTGGCTGTGTCGCCCGCAAGTGCGAACATCGCTGTGCCGGTCGGAGCGGGGCGGGCCGCCATCCAGCTAGGGAAGGGGTGACCGTTGTGGCAAGCGCTGCAGGCTCAGCGGCGCGCCGGCAGTCTCGGCCGTCGGCACGGAGCGCACGCGTACCGCAGCAGGCCCGTGGCGGTTCGGCCGACGGCAAGTCACCGGCTGACCAGCCCATAGCCCTTGTACCAGGCGACGGAGCTGCGGACGCCGTGCCAGCGGCGAGGCGGCCGGTTGGCAGTCGCAGCCGCAGGCCCGCATCGAGGGCAGCAGAGACTTCCGGCACCGTCGGCGTGACGAGCGCGGGTGCCGAGGAAGAGGTGCAAGCAGGCTCTAGGCGCAGGCGGGCCAGGCCCGGCCCGGCTGGCGCCAAGGGCAGGCAGGGAAAGAAGGGCGCCAGTGAGCTTCCGGGCAGGGGAGAGCAACGTGACAGCGGGAGCATGGACGTGACGGCGGAGACCGAGCTGGCCGCAGCGGCCGAGGTGGACCAGGACCGGGATCTCGGCGAGGCAGCCAGCCTGGAGGCCGATCCCGACCTTGCTGACGTAGCGGACATCGACGGCGATGACCCCGATCTCGCCGACGTTGCGTTCCTGGACGTCGACGCCGAACTCGAAGATCTAGAGTCAATCGAGTCCGACGAGACCGACGAGACCGACGAGGCAGATGTCGAGGAGCTAGCCGCCGATACCGACCGGGCCGAGCCAGACAGCGTAGCCGTTGAAACGACCGGCGAGCCGACGGTGCTCGCCGTGGCGAATGGCACTGTCGCGCCGGCTCCCGGCACGAGTGCGGCCGAGGAATCCGACGACGAGGCGTTTGTCTACGGCGATGATGACGAGGACCTGCCGGCCGCCCAGGTGGCGGTCGCCGGTGCCACGTCGGACCCGGTCAAGGACTATCTCAAGCAGATCGGCAAGGTTCCGCTGCTCAATGCCGAGCAGGAGGTAGAGCTGGCCAAGCGGATCGAGGCTGGCCTGTTCGCCGAGGAGAAGCTCGCGGACATGGGCCACTCTGTCCGGTCGGAGGTCCGGCTGGACCTGGAGTGGATCGCCGACGACGGCAAGCGGGCAAAGAACCACCTGCTGGAGGCCAACCTCCGGCTCGTGGTGTCGCTGGCCAAGCGGTATACCGGCCGCGGCATGCTGTTCCTTGACCTGATCCAGGAAGGGAACCTTGGCCTGATCCGCGCGGTGGAGAAGTTCGACTACACCAAGGGCTACAAGTTCTCCACGTATGCCACCTGGTGGATCCGCCAGGCCATCACCCGGGCGATGGCAGACCAGGCGCGGACCATCCGGATCCCGGTGCACATGGTCGAGGTGATCAACAAGCTCGCCCGGGTGCAGCGCCAGATGCTGCAGGACCTGGGCCGGGAGCCGACTCCGGAGGAGCTCGCGGCCGAGCTGGACATGACGCCGGAAAAGGTTATCGAGGTACAGAAGTACGGCCGGGAGCCCATCTCGCTGCACACGCCGCTCGGCGAGGACGGCGACAGCGAGTTTGGCGACCTAATCGAAGACTCCGAGGCGATTCAGCCGGGCGAGGCCGTCAGCTTCACACTGCTGCAGGAGCAGCTGCACTCCGTGCTGGACACGCTGTCCGAGCGGGAGGCGGGCGTAGTCTCGATGCGGTTCGGCCTGACCGATGGTCAGCCCAAGACGCTGGACGAGATCGGCAAGGTCTACGGCGTGACCAGGGAGCGGATCCGGCAGATCGAGTCCAAGACCATGTCGAAGCTGCGGCACCCGTCGCGGTCACAGGTGCTGCGCGACTACCTGGACTGAACATTCACCGGTCAGACGCCGCTGGCCTGCAGAAATGCGGGCCAGCGGCGCTAGGTCTCCAGAGCATGCCGCTGTCAGTCAAGATAGTGGCGGGGATGACCACCTGGATTCGTGGCTTATCGCGCTGTCCGCCGAGCGCAAGAGCCCGCAGACGGTCAAGATTTACGCCGACGGGCTGCACGCGTTCCTGCGCTGGTGTCACGCCGAGAACATCGAGCCCGCGCTCGACCGGCCGACCGTCACCAGGTTCACCGCGTCCCTGCTCGACGCCGGGACCGCTCCGGCGACCGCCCGTCCCGGTAGCTGTCGGTCCGCTGGTTCTCCGCCTGGCTCGCCGAGGAGGGCGACATCGCCAGCGACGAGCTGCTCGGCCTGAGACCGCCGAAGCTCGACCGGCCCAGCGTGCCCGCCCTGTCCGACGCCGAGCTCGCCGCGCTGATCAAGGCCTGCGACGGCAAGGCGTTCCGCGACCAGCGCGATGAGGCGATCGTCCGCCTGGCCTTCGGGACCGCATCGAGGGCCGAGGAGATCCTCGGCATGGAGGTCGCCGACGTCGACCTTAAGCGCGGCCTGGCCGTCATCTGCCGCGGGAAGGGCGGCCGCGCCGCCGGGTTCCGTTCGGCCCGCGGACCGCTCAGGCACTCGACCGGTACATCCGGCTCCGCCCGACCCACCGGCTCGCCGGGACGCCCGCGCTGTGGCTCGGCGACCGGGGCAAGGATCTCGCCTACTACGGGCTCAGGAACGCCCTGCAGCGCCGGGCGGATGGCGGGGATCGACGGGTTCCCCATCCACCGGCTGCGCCACACCGCCGCGTCCCGGTGGCGGTTTCGCGGCGCGCGGCAGCGAGGGCGGCCCGATGGCGGTCGCGGGGTGGCGGTCGCGGGGTGGCGGTCGCGGCACATGCTCGACCGGTACGTCGCCGATACCGCGATGAGGCGGGCCGCCGATGAGGCTCGCAGCCTGAACCTGGGGGACCTGTGAAGCGGCGGCCGGGGCTGCTCGTCAGGGTCGTCTGCCCCGTAGAAGGACACGAGCTCGCAATCGTGTACAGGACGCGGGAGGGCATCCGGCTGCAGTACCCGGTTCCCGGCAGGACCAGGCCGATCGACGTGGCGTTCATCCCGCCCGCCGGGACACGGCAATTTGCCGTGGACGGCATCGTGTCTGGCTGTCGCACTACTCAGGGGCCGTGGAGTGCATATCAGACCTGGACGCGCGTGAGGACCACGACCCTGAGCGCGGCTGGCGCGTCATCGCAAAGGTCCGGATCCGCGGCGAGGATGCCCTGGTTGTGCCCTACCCGGAAGATTTGGGTGCCGACGTGTGGCGGCTCGGGAGTGCTTATTTCACCCAGCGGTAGGCGCACGGCGTGCAAGCAGGCATCATGTCAACTATGGCGGGCAGGCGGGGCTTTGATGAAGACGAGGACTTCTACGAGGACGATGAGCCTCTGGAGAAGATCCAGGCCGCGTTCGAGCACGGCCAGCCAGTAATTTCGGCGCCCCGGGTAACCATCGACACTCACGGCCTGGGCGTCTCACCCAGCACCGCTACACAGCCAGCTACGGTACGGACGGAGGCAGCGCCAGTGG
>JBOHCP010000019.1:0-18280 GCA_050698875.1 Streptosporangiaceae bacterium
ATCCAATGGAATGACTGGGCGAACGTCGCTTATCGAAAGGGGCCCAGACCCGCCGGCAGGGCCTCTGCCCGCAGCCGGAACCACCGTGCGTTGGTCGTGTTGTGCACAGTGGCAGCCCGGCTAGCCTCTTCGATCATGCCTCGGTCCGCGTCGACGCCGACGACCTCGGCGAACAGATCGGCCAACCGTAGCGCTACCGTGCCTGGACCGCAGCCTACGTCGATCAGACGGGGCGACCCGCGCAGGTCGGCCACCGCAGCGAATGCGTCGCGTAGCCCTGGCGGGTACGGAATGCGGCCACGGTCGTAGATCGCCGAACTGCCGGCGAACAAGCTCTCATCCCAGACCCACCCCTCAGGCATCCATCCGTCCTCCTCTCCAGCCCGAAAGTACGATCCTGACACCAGGTCGCGAGGCTTATTCTCGATCCGTGGCGCGAGTCGACCCCGATGACGACAGCATCGAGCGCTTCATCGTGCGTCACTACCGCTACGACCCGCAGCGGCGGGAGCGGCGCCATGTGCTGGTAGCGGCGTTCGACAACGAGCGGGAGTATCTGGCCTGCATGGAGAGCGTGCAGGCGGAGATCAGGCGCCGCCGGGACCACGGTGAGCCCGTCGATCCGAGCGAGCATGCGTCGGGAATCGTGCACGAGCCAGGGCATCTGCGCCGTGCAGCGAACGGGCACTTGCTTACCCGGGCGATCAGGCACGGGGCTACAGGGCGGTGGATCGAGGAGCTGGAGCTGCCCGCCAATATGTCCGTCGTTCGCGCGGAGCGCCCGCTGGCCTAGCGCTGGCCATCGTTTGCATCGCGGCCCGCGGCGGCTGGCGACCTCGTCCTGGCATGCGACGCTCTTGCCGTAGACCCGACGCACCGAACAGAGATGAAAGATTTGTTGCCTACCTGTCTATCAAGTACATAAAATGTTCCTAGATACGTCATACGGCTACAGGAGGGCGAGTGACCGACGGCACAGGCATCTGGCCGATCTTCGTAGCAGGCGAATGGGCCGAGTCGGCCCAGAGGCTCATCGTGACAAAGCCTGGCAGCAGCGAAGCCGAAGTAGGCACCACATTCCTCGCCACCGCCGAGCAGTATGAGACCGCTGTCGAAGCGGCCACGGCGGTCCGTGCGCAGCTCGGCGCGGTCCCTTGCTACGAACGAGCACGGATCCTGACGGAGCATCGCTGCGGGTCTGCGACTCGGCGATCCGGCGGATCCGCAAACCGATCTCGGACCGATGATCGACGAGGCTGCGGCAGCCCGGATCGAGGGGTGGGTCAGCGAGGCCGTGGCCGCGGGCGGACGGATCCTGCTGGGCGGTCAACGCAACGGCGCCTACTACCCTCCGACAGTTCTCGTGGACGTAACGGATTCCGCCCGCGTCTGCCGCGAGGAGGCGTTCGCCCCGGTAGCGATACTGAGCCCGGTCAAGGACTTCGGCGAGGCGCTAGCACGCGTCAACGACTCCGCGTTCGGCTTGCAAGCCGGCGTGTTCACCGGGGACCTGCGGAATTCCTGGCGCGCGTTCGAGCGCCTGGAGGTAGGCGGTGTGGTGCTCAACGACGCACCGACCTACCGCGTCGATCACATGCCCTACGGGGGGGTCAAGGACTCTGGCCTGGGACGGGAGGGCATCCGGTACGCGATGGAGGACATGACCGAGCTCAGACTCCTCGTTGTCGCCATGCCGTCGTAGCGGTTGACCAGCAACAAATTTTGCTCGATACTCGGAGTGCGCGTGAGAGCACGGGTGACTAGGTCTGAGGAGCCAGGAATGCGCGTAGTGGATGCGGTCGCAGAGTGGTTCGAGGCGGCTGGTTTCAGGCATTACTTCGGCTACGCAGGTGGCGCCATCTGGCCCTTCCTGGACGCTCTGATCGATCATCCGGAGCTCGAGGGCATCCAGGCGAAGCACGAGTCGCACGCGGTCCACATGGCGGACGTGTACTACCGGACAACTGGCCGGATCGCGCCAGTCCTCGTCTCCAAAGGCCCGGGTCTGCTTAATACCGTCGGCGCGGTGGCGAGCGCGATGCATGACCCGTCGGCCGTGATGGTCTTCGCGGGCGCCGGCTCCACGCACCTGATGGGCAAAGGCGGGATGCAGGAGCTGTACTACAAGGGCTTCGAGGACGCCATCTCGGTGTTCCGGCCGATCACTAAGGGCAGCTGGATCCTGTGGCGCCCGGACACCGTGATCGACGTGCTGAACCAGGCGTACAAGACGGCGGTAACCGGCCGGCCTGGCCCGGTGTTCATCCAGCTCCCGTTCGACGTCCAGCTCGCGGCGGTGGAAGGGACGCCGGAGCCTCCGGCGAGCCGCGTACCAGCGTCGCGGCCACGGGCCGACTCGGCATCGATCCGGCGTACCGCAGACCTGCTCCGCGGCGCGCAGCGGCCGGTCATCGTGGCCGGCGGCGGCTGCAAGCAATCCGCCGGAGCGCCGGGCCTCATCGCCACCCTGGCCGAGACGACCAGGACGCCAGTCGCCACCACCCTCACCGCGAAGGGCATCTTCCCCGAAAGCCACGAGCTCTCGGTCGCGACAGTCGGCCGGTCCGGTACTGACGCAGCGGCGGCGACCACCCGCAACGCCGACGTAGTCCTGGCGCTCGGGGCCAGGTTCTCGGATAACCACACAAGCAACTGGCGCAAGAATCTCATCTACGACATCCCGCGGACGAAGGTCGTCCAGGTCAACGTCGACTACGACGAGCTTGGCCGGAACTACCCGATCGAGGTCGGCGTGGCTGCCGACGCGGGCAGCTTTGTCGAGGACCTCATCGCCGAGCTCGGCGGCTCGGTCGACGCGGCTGCGCATGACGGATGGCTGGCGAAGATCGAAGGCTGGAAGCAGGCCTGGAATCAGAAGGCCCTGGAAGTAATCTCCGCCCAGACCAGTCCCATCCATCCGGGGCGGCTGTGCTACGAGGTTGGCGAGGCGATCGCGGAGGCCGGCGGCCGGGTCTTCATCGACGTCGGCGACGTGATCCAGTACGCCGAGCCGTACATGCGGGTCGACAGGCCGGACGCCTGGCACATCAACTCGGGCATGGCCGAGATGGGCTGGGCATCCTCGGGCGTGCTCGGCGCGGTCGCCGCACATCCTGGCGACCCGGCCGTCGCGCTGACCGGGGACGGTGCGTTCAACATGGTGAGCGCGATCCTGGCCACTGCGGTAGAACATCAGCTGCCCGCGGTGTGGGTCATACTCAACAACCACGAGCTGGGCATCGAGCGCAAGGGATCCGACACCGCCTATCACCGGGTCCACCCGTGGACGCGGTTCGTCCGTAAGGACACCGGCGAGCCGTACAACCCGGACTACACGAAGCTGGCCGAAGCCAACGGCGCCAGCGGGGTGCGGGTGGAAAAGGCGGACGAGTTCGCCCCGGCGCTCGCACGCGCCCTGCAGTCGGGCGAGCCATGGGTCATTGACGTGGCGATCGACCAGAGCATTCCCACGTTCTTTACCGAGGGAGTTGACCGCGCTTATCCCGCTGTCTGGGAAGAGAGCTATCCGCAGTACTCGTCACTCACCGTGCCGCACCGCCAAGCCTGACAATGACATGCGGCGGACATGTGCAGCAGGCAGACCTCGGCGCGCGGCGCGACCGTGACGGCGATCCAGATCAAGGCCAGGTGAAGAACCGTGAGTGATGACGTCGATGTGATGACCGAGCTTCAGCGGAACTACGCCGATCTGACGCAGGCCCAGAAGCGGATAGCTGAGGCAATTGTCGAGAACCCGGAGTTCGTCGCGTTTGCCACGGTCGACAAGCTGTCGGCCAGGCTGGGTATCGCGTCATCGACCATTGTGCGATTCGCCTACCGCCTTGGCCTCGACGGTTACCCGGAGTTGCAAGAGCGGGTACGGGTCCTGGTGCGGTCCCGGCTGCGCGGCGCTGACGAGGACGGGCATGCCGACGCGTCGGTCGCCCATCTGGGCGAGAGCACCGCGGCCGCCTCGCTGCGCCGCGACCTGGACAACCTCACTCACACGGTCAGCGAGCTGGACGCCGCCACCCTCGACAAGGCGATCGGCGTCATCGGCACGGCACGGCGGGTCTTCTTCGCGGGCGGGCTCGCCTCCGGGTCGCTCGCCACGTACGCGGCGCACATCTTCAGCCGGCTCCGCGGTGACGCACGGGTGCTCGGCCACGGTGACTCGGCCGCCGACATCCTCGACCTGACCACCGAGGACGTCCTCGTGGTGTTTTGCTTCCCGCCGTACGCCTCGCAGACGCTACGCCTGCTGGAGGCGGCCCGTCGCCAGGGCGTCACCATCGTCGGGATCACGGACTCGCCGCTCTCCCCGATGGGCAAGGTAGACGTCACGCTGACCACTCGCGTGTCGGGCATAGGCCCGCAGAACTCGCTGGTCGCGCCGATGGCGATCATCAACGTGCTGCTGAACGGCGTGGCGGCGAACAGCCCGGGCTCTGCCGACAGGTACCGTCGGCTTTACGGCCTGCTTGACGACTGGAACTCGTTCTTCCTCAAGGGCAATGCCGATGGCTGAGCGCCTGCTCCCGCGGCAGCCGACTGTCCTCGAATCCGTCAGGGTGGCGGACTGGACAGACCAGTCGGGAGTCTACGCCGGTCGGCTGCTCGCCGACCTCGGAGCCGACGTCGTGCGCATCGAAACTGACGCGGAGCCGCAGACCTGGCCTGAGGAGCTCATGGCCGCCGGCCCGGGCGGAGTGCCGGTGAGCGGGCTGGAGCGCTACGTCAACCTGAACAAGCGGTCGGTGCGCATCAGCACGCAGACGCAAGCGGGCCGGGAGCTGCTGGCCGAGCTCCTCGGTCACGCCGACATCGTGATCACCTCGGGTGCGGCGGCCAGGCAGTGGCAGGAGGCCGGGAATCCGCTCGGCACGGGCGTACACGTCAGCGTGTCGCCGTTCGGCAACGTCGGGCACGGTGCGCAGCTCACTGCCGATGACCTGGTGACGCTTGCCGTCGGCGGGCTGCTGTCGCTCGGCGGATATCCCGATGCCGAGCCGGTCGCGGTGTACGGCAATCAGACCTACCTGGCCGGGGGCATGAATGCGGCTATCGGCGCACTCCTCGGCCTGCTGGCTGCCGACGCCGGGCAAGGCCCCGCTGATCTCGACGTGTCGGTGCAGGCGGTAATGGCAAGCGCCCTGGAGGACGCAGCTGCCGAGTTCGATCTGACCGGATCGGTTCGCCGCCGGACCGGCGACGGGCTACGGGAGGCAGGTACCGGCACGTTCGCGTGCGCCGACGGCTGGATCGTCGTCGTGGCCGGCAAGCTCGGCACGGCCGAGGCGTGGGACTCGCTGGTCGGCTGGCTGTGCGAGCAGGACGTTGACGGGGCTGAGGCGCTCAAGGCGCCCGAGTGGTCGACGCTGGAGCACCGGCGGCTTCCGGCGTCGATCGCGGGGTTCCAGCAGGTCATGGAGTCGGCGACGGCCCGGTTCACCATGCAGGAGCTGTATGCCGAACTGCAGGGCCGTCGGATCGCCGCCGCGCCCGTGAACAGCATCGCGGACCTGCTCACCGAGCCCCAGCTCGCCGATCGCCAGTTCTTCCGGACTGTCGCCGACGACTGGATGGGGCGGCAGATCACCTATCCCGGCCCGCCCTACCGGCTCACTGACCACGCGATGCGGGACTGGACCTCCGCCCCGGCTCCGGGCCGCGATACCGAGCAAGTCCTGCGCGACTGGCTCGACGCGGGCGACCAGTGGCTTGCGGCGCTTCGGAACGATGGCGTTATCGCATGACGGGGGTGCTTTCTGGACTGCGGGTCCTTGACTTCTGCTGGGTCGGGGCGGGTGCCCTGGTAACCCAGGCACTCGCCCTGCACGGGGCCGAGGTCATCAAGATCGAATCGCGCGCGCGGCCCGACAACCTGAGGGTAGCGCCGCCGTTCCGGCCGGGTACCGCTGGGCTGGACGCCTCCGGGTACTTCGCCAGCCGCAACGCAAACAAGAAATCGTTCGCGCTCAACATGCGGCATCCGGCGGCGTCTGCGGTGGCGAGGAGCCTGGCCGAGTCGTGCTCCGTGGTAACGAGCAACTTTCGTCCTGGCGTCATGGAGCGCTGGGGTCTCGACTATGACAACCTGCGAACGGCTCAGCCTGGTCTGATCTACCTCACCATGCCGATGCAGGGAACGACGGGGCCGAACAGTGGCTATGCCGGCTTCGGCTCCACGATCGCGGCGCTTGCAGGCCTGACTCAGCCCTCCGGGCTACCCGGACGCGTTCCGGTCGGGACTGGCACGCACTACCCGGACCACGTTCCCAACCCGGGTCATGCGCTGGTTGCCCTGCTCGCGGCGCTCGTGCACCGGAACCGGACCGGGCGCGGCGGCCGGATCGAGCTCAGCCAGTTCGAGTCGACGGTCTGCATGGTCGGGCCCGCGCTGGTGCGCTATTCGGTGACTGGCGAGCAGCCGCGAAGGCAGGGCAACCATGTGCCAGAGGCCGCCCCGCACGGCGTCTATCCCTGCCAGGGCACGGACAACTGGATCGCGATTTCGGTGCGCACCGACGCCGAGTGGCACAGCCTGGCCGCGGTGCTGGCCGGGGGCCTGGCGGCTGACGACCGGTTCGCCACCGCCGACGGCCGGAAGCGGCACGAGGCGGAACTCGACTCGCTGGTCGGCGGCCACACCGCCCGATGGGAGCGCTGGGCGCTGATGCGCAAGCTCCAGCACGCCGGCCTCGCTGCCGGAGTCGTGGAAACCGCCGCCGACGTATTCGACGACCCGGTGCTGGCCGTCCGCCGGTACTGGCGGACGCTCCAGCATCCGGTCATGGGACCGGTCCGCTGTGCATCCGCGCCGCACATCTGGAATGGCGAGCCGGTCGCTCCCGCCACCCCAGCGCCGCTGCTGGGCCAGCACACCGAGGAGATCTCGAAGGATCTGCTCGGCATGACCGCAGAGGAGTACGACGGGCTCGTTACCGATGGGGTCCTGTGGTGATTCCCGTGCCGAAAGCAGCCGTTCAGGAGGACCAGCCGGCAGTCCTCACCAACCGCGACGAGCACGTCGGCTGGGTCGTGCTCAACCGCCCCGCCAAGCGCAATGCGCTCAACACGACCATGCGGTCTGCGCTGGACCGAGCGCTAGGCGAGTTTGGCGCCGACGACGACATCCGCATCGTCGTCATCACCGGATCGCCTCCGGCGTTCTGCGCCGGCGCCGATCTTACTGACGGCCAGCCCGCCGCCGGCGCCGTCACGCCAGATGTGCGGCACCATCCGCTGGCCGACGGGGCTAGCCCGGTGGCGCGCTCGCTTGCCACGTTTCGGAAGCCGCTGATCGCCGCCATCAACGGACCCGCGATGGGCGGTGGCCTTGAGCTGGCCCTCGCTTGCGACGTGCGCGTCGCCGCTAGCAGCGCGATGTTCGGCCTGCCCGAGGTCCGCATCGGCAGCCTGCCAGGCAGCGGCGGCACCCAGCGGCTCGTGCGCGCCATGCATCCCGCGGTCGCAGCCCGGATGCTGCTGTCCGGCGAGCCGATCAGCGCCGAGGAAGCCCTGCGGACGGGCCTGATCAGCGACCTCGTCGAACCTGACCAGCTCGGCGGGTTCACCGCTGACCTCGCGCGGCGGATCGCCGCCAACGCGCCGCTGTCGCTGCGCGCCATGCGGCAGTGCCTGCTCGCCGCCAGGGAGGCACCGCTGTCCACCGGGCTCGAACTGGAGCGAGCACTGTGGATCGCCCTGGCCACTACTCACGACCGCCAGGAGGGCCGGGCCGCGTTCCGGGAGCGCCGTTCCCCTCGATTTTCCGGAAATTAGCAGCTAGGGAGGGCAACGCAGTGAGCGCGTCAGTGCAGGCCTCGATCGCCGGCGTCGGTGCCAGCAGGCAGGGCAAGCTGCCAGGCGAGACCGACCTGTCGCTCGCGACCGAGGCGCTGCTGGCAGCGCTGGATGACGCTGGCCTGGCCAAGGACGACATAGACGGCCTGCTGACCATGCCCGGCACGACCTCCCCGGATCCCGCCAGGCACTACCTACGGCTCGGCGAGCAGCTGGGCATCAACCCGAAAGTCTCCGGTTCGCTGTCTATGGGCGGCGCTACCGCGGGCGTGCTCGTGCAGCAGGCCGCGCTCGCTATCGGCGCGGGCATGGCCGACGTGGTCGCATGCGTGTTCGGCGACGCAGCGCGCACCGGCGGGTCACGCTTCTCGGCGGCCAGCGGGTCGGTCGTCTCCTGGGGTAACTGGGGGATGTACGGCAACGCGGCCAACAGCGCGCTCGGGGCGCGCCGGCACATGGCGCTCTACGGGACGACCAGCGAGCAGCTCGGCTGGGTGGCCGTCAACGGCAGGCGCAACGCGGTGCGTAACCCGGCGGCCGTTATGCGCGAGCCGATAACCCTGGCCGACCACCAGGCCTCGCGGATGATTGTCGACCCGCTGCACCTGCTGGACTGCTGCCTGATCAGCGACGGCGGAGTGGCCATCATCGTCACCGCGGCGCAGCGGGCCGCCGGTGCGCGCCACGGCGGCGTGCACATCCTCGGCATGGGCCAGGGGCACACGCTGCAGACCCTTGAGCGCAAGGACTGGTGGTACCTGCCGCACCAGCAGGACTGCGTGTCGCGCGCTTACCGGATGGCGAGCCTGAGCCCCGCAGACATCGACGTCGCCCAGCTGTACGACAACTTCACGATTGCGGTGCTCTTCTGGCTCGAGCACGCCGGTTTCTGCCAGCCCGGTGAGTCCGGCCCGTTCGTCGAGGGCGGCAAGCGAATCGCCCTGGACGGCGAGCTACCGGTCAACACCGCTGGCGGCAACCTGTCCGAGTCCTACATGCAGGGCTGGCTGCACATCGTGGAGGGAGTCCGCCAGTTGCGCGGAGACTGCGGCGAACGGCAGCGTCCCGGCGCGCAGACATGCCTTGTCACTGGGCGCGGGATGACTTTGAACACGTCGAGCTGCCTGATTCTGGGTGCGGCATGACGGCCGAGCCGATGCCTGCCGAGTTCACGCCCGAGCCTGCGGTCACCGAGCTGACCCGGCCGTTCTGGGAGGGCGGGCTGGCCGGAGAGCTGCGGCTGCAACGGTGCAGGGCATGCGGACACCTCCGGTACCCGGTCTCTGGCGTCTGCCCGCGGTGCCTGAGCGGGGAAGCCCGGTGGGAAGCGGTCAGCGGCCTGGGAACGGTGCAGAGCTACACGGTCTTCGAGCGCACCTACAACGAGGCGTGGCAGCACCAGGTGCCGTACGCGGTGGCGCTGGTCGAGCTGGACGAGGGACCGGTCTTCCTCACCAACCTCGTCGGAGTACCGGTAGCACAGCTCCGCGTCGGCCAGCGGGTGAGCGCGGTCTTCGAGCGCCGCTCAGCGCAAGCCGCGCTGCCGCAGTTCACACCCGTTCAGCAAGCCGGCCCCCGATGACCCCCACGGGCGGCTGCGACTACCGGCCCAACCCGGGCATGCGCTTCGGCCTGGTCTTGCCCAGCATCGGCCCCGGCACCGGGCCGGATGCGCTCGAGGCTGCGGCCAGCGCGTGCGAGGAACACGACTGGACCAGTGTCTGGGTCACCGACCACGTGCTGGTGCCGCACGGGCCGGAGGAGGCAGAGTACGGCTTGCTGCTCGAGGCCATCTGCGCGCTCACCTGGGTCGCCGCCAGGTTCGGCGGCCTCACTGTCGGCACCAGCGTGCTCGTTCCCGCGCTGCGGGACGCTCCGCTGCTGGCCAAGCAGCTCGCGACGCTCGACATACTTACTGGCGGCCGCCTGATCGTCGGCGTCGGCGCGAGCGACCCCCACGACGATGTCGAGTACGCCAACCTTGGCAAGAGCGACCGGTTCAGCCGACGGGGCGCTTACCTGGACGAGGCGATCGCGCTGTGGCGGCACCTGTGGTCCGGCCGCACCGACCCGTTCCGCGGCGAGTTCCACCAGCTCGTGGATTTCTGCTTTCAGCCGCTGCCGCCGCAGGGAGCGGGCATTCCGATCTGGTGTGGCGGGCGAAGCCAGCGTGCCGTCCGCAGGGCCGCCGAGCTGGCCGACGGCTACCATGCGGCGCAGACCGGTCCCGAGCACTTGCGGGTCCGGCTGCCCCAGCTAACCGAGGCGGTGGCCCGGGCAGGCCGCCCGCTGCCGTCGCTGTCCGTGCGGGCCAGAGTGAGATTCGACGCCGGGCCGGGCGCCGTCTACGCCATCTGCGGCTCGCACGAGGCGATGACCCGCGAACTGCTGGAATTCGCCTCGCTCGGTGTCGGCGACCTGGTCCTGGTGCTGCCGAGTTCTGACCCAGCCGAAGTCGTCGCGCTGGCCAGGCGGTTCGCCAGCGAGGTCGTGCAGCCGTACCGCCAGCAGGTGGCCGGCTTCTGCGCCGTGTCAGCGGGCGGAGCGGCGCCGCGATGACCACTGTGCAGCCTGGTTACCAGGGAACCCTTGAGGAACGCCTGGCGGACCTGGCTGTCGGGGCACAGTGGACGGATCTGCCTCAGGACGCGCGCGGCTATGCCGAGGCGCTCGCGGTGGACGCGCTGGCCAACGCCATCGCGGGCCGGACCGCGGAGACCGTCGCGGAGTTCGAGGCAGCGACGACCGCGCTGTCCGGGCCCGGCCGGCACGCGGTGTGCGGTGGCCGGCCGCTGGCCGCCTGGGCCGCCGCGGGTCAGAACGCCTACCAGATGACGGTGCACACGATGTGTGACGTTTACCGGCCCGCCCTGTGCCACGTGACGCCCGAGGTCGTCCCGGCGGCGCTGGCGGCCGCGGAGCTTGCTGGCGCGTCCGGTTCGGACTTCCTCCTCGCGAGCGCGCTGGGGCTGGAGGTCACCACGCGGGTCTGCCTGGCGCTGGATTACCCGGCGTTCCGCGCGCGCGGCTGGCACAGTCCAGGCGTCGCCGGAGCCATCGGAGCAGCGGCCGCCGCCGGGCGGCTCCTCGGCCTGAGCGCAGCCGGGATGACGGGATGCCTCGGCCTGGCCGGCGCGCAGGCGGCCGGTACATTTGCGGCAATGGGCACTGTTGCGGTCAAGTTCCACCAGGCTAACGGGGCCAGGGCCGGCCTGTCCGCGGCGCTCTATGCGGCCGGCGGGTTTGCCGGGTCACGCCGGATCCTCACCGCTGCCGATGGCGGCATTCTCGCCAGCTATTCCGGGGGCGGCAGCCCGGATCGGGCATGCGCGGGCCTCGGCCGGTCGTGGGAGCTGCGCAACATCTCGATGCGCGCCTATCCGGGGGCCAGCACGCTGCAGGCGCTCGTCGACTGCTTGCTGTCGGAGCAGGCGCAGCAGGCGCAGCGGGCGGGCCAGGTGACCGGCGTCACGGTGTGGCTGCCGCCGCATGCATACCGCCTCGGCAGCGGCGGCTGGGACTCCCAGCTGGCCGCCATGCAGTCCGCTCGCTTCGTCGCAGCAGCGGTACTCCACCTCGGTGACTGCTGGCTGGATACGTTCGGACCGGACCGGCGGGACGACCCTGCCATCGCCGGCTTCGCGTCCCGCAGCGCCGAGATATGCCAGGCCGACGACCTGGAGGAAGGGGCGGTGCGGGTCCGGATATCCGGTCCCGGCTGCGATCTTGAGCTAGCGCGCGCGTTCCCGCGCGGTGACTGCCGGGATCCGCTGTCCGCTGGTGAGGTCCGGGCGAAGGCCGCTAGATGCATCGCGGCGGGCCTGCCGCAGGCCAGGTCCGATGCCGCGCTGGCCGTGCTCACCAGCCTGGGCGCGGCGCCGGACATCGGCGCGCTCGCGAGGGCGGTGACCACGTGACCGAGCCGGTCGCCGCAGGCGGCCCGGGCATCCGCGGGCTGCGCGAGCTCATCATGCCGGTCGTCGTTGCTGCGAGCGAGGGCAGGGCGACCACGTGCGCCACCAGCACGACAAGCTATGTGTCGCTCTCGCCGGCGGTCCTGTCGGTCGCGTTGCGCCCAGACTCCAGGACCGCTCAGATGATCGGGCGCACCGGCCGGTTCAGTGTTTCGCTGCTGCTAGCCGACCAGGTCGATGTGGCGCAGCGGGCGGGCCGCCGGGGCACCGCGACCGGCAAGATGGGGGACGTGGGCATCGAGCCCGAGCCCGCCGCTGACGGGTCCGGGCCGCCGGGAGCGGCGCGCGCGGCCGCCGTGCTGTGGTGCGCGGTGACCGGCGTGACGCCGGCCGGGGATCACCTGGTGATCTTCGGGCAGGTCGAGGAAAGCCGCGTTGCCGCCACGAGTACGCCGTTGCTGCTGCGCCATCAGCGCCGTTACCTCGCCAGCGGCGAGCCGCTGTCAGGGTACGCGCCGGAGGGATACCCGATATGAGCACGAGGCGCATCGTCGTCGCGATCTCCGGCGCCTCCGGCGCCGTTTACGGGACGCGCCTGATCGAGGTGCTGTCCGCCATGCCGGATATCGAGCTGCACGCGATCATCAGCGGCGGCGCGGCGGCGACGATCCGGTACGAGGTAGGTGTCGAGCGCAAGGCCATCGAGGCGCTTGCCGACTACGTGCACGACGAGCGCAACCTCGCCGCGCCGCTGGCCAGCGGCACCTTCCTGACCGACGCGATGGTTGTGGCGCCATGCAGCATCCGGTCTCTGTCGGCCATTGCTCACTCAGCGAACGACTCGCTGATCGTCCGAGCCGCGGACGTGCACCTCAAGGAGCGGCGACGGCTCGTGCTGGTGGTCAGGGAGACGCCGCTGCATGAAGGGCACCTGCGGCTGATGACGCTCGCCACGAGGGCTGGCGCGGTCATCCTGCCGCCGGTTCCCGGGTTCTACATCCGGCCGGCGACGATCGCCGAGCTGGTCGACCACACCATCGGCAAGGTGCTTGATTCCATCGGCGTCGCTCACGAGCTGACGCCCCGCTGGACGGGCATCCCCGAGCACGACAACTGACGGCTCTACCCGGCGGGCGCGCCGCCGGCCCCGCGGAGAGAGGTGACCGTTGGAATACGACGACCTGCGTAGCTGGATCGCCGCCGCCGATTCGATGGGCGAACTGAGGCGCGTCGAGGGCGCGTCATGGCAGGAGGACATCGGTCAGATCGCGGAGATGCTGATCCACACCCTCGGCTCGCCGAGCGTGCTGTTCGACGACATCCCCGGCTACCCGCGGGGCTATCGCGTGCTGGTGAATGCCAACGCCGCCCCCCGCCGCCTGGCTCTCACGCTGGGACTGTCGCCCGGCCTCACCCGGCACGAGCTGATGGCCGAGTTCCTCCGGCTGACCGAGGCGGACCGGCGAGTGCCGCCCGAGGTCGTCCCGGACGGGCCCGTGTTCGAGAACATGATCAAGGGCTCTGACGTCGATCTGCTGACGTTCCCGACTCCGCTCTGGCACCCGGAAGACGGCGGTCGGTACATCGGCACGGGCTGCGCGGTGGTCACCAAGGACCCGGACGGCGGATGGGTCAACCTTGGCTGCTACCGGGTGATGATCCACGACGAACGCAACGTCGGCGTCTACATCTCGCCGGGCAAGCATGGCCGCCAGATGCGCGACGCCTACTTCGCTCGCAAACAGCCATGCCCGGTAGCGGTCATCTGCGGGATGGATCCGCTTATCTTCGCGGCGTCGACGCTCGAAGTCCCGTTCGGCGTCTCCGAGTACGAGTGGTCGGGAGCCATCCGCGGCGAGGCGTACCGCGTCGTGACGCTGCCGCTGACTGGGCTGCCGGTGCCGGCCAGCGCGGAGATCGTGCTCGAGGGCTTCATCCACCACGACAAGATGGCGCCCGAGGGCCCGTTCGGCGAGTGGACCGGCTACTACGGCGACCGCAGGGCCGCCGAGCCTGTGCTGGAGGTCGAGGCGCTCTATCACCGTGACGACCCGATCATGCTCGGCGTGCCGCCGAACAAGCCGCCCGCCTACGACCCCTACCTCTACCGGGAGTACCTGCGGTCCGCGTTGCTGATGCGCGAGCTCAAGGGCACCGGGATCCCTGGGATCAAGGACGTCAACTGCTTTGCCATCGGCGGCACCCGGCTGTTCAACGTCGTCTGCATCGAGCAGCGGTACGCGGGCCACGCACGGCAGGTGCTGCACGCGGCCGCGTCGGTCAACGCGGCGTCGTACATGGGGCGGCTCGTCGTTGTCGTCGACGACGACATCGACGTGACCGATCTCGATGATGTGCTGTGGGCTGTCCTGACCAGGGCCGACCCGGTACGTTCCGTGGACATCGTGGCCAGGGCACTGTCCGGGCCGCTCGATCCCGCACTGCGGCCGGGAGACAAGCAGTACAACTCCCGGCTGCTCATCGACGCGACCAAGCCGTGGGAGTGGCGCGACCAGTTCCCGCCAAGCCTCGGACCGGACGCGCAGACGAAGGCCCGCACCCGGCAGAAGTGGGGTTACCTGCTCGGCGGCACTCCGGCGGCCTCATGACAATGCGCGGCGACGGGCAGCCTTCGGTCATGGCCGACGTGGCCAGGCGGAAGGCCGAGCACATCAGCACCGCGCTGCAGATCGGCGACTCCGCGGGCGGCTCGGCCGGCTGGGATGACGTGCAACTGGTCCACGATGCACTGCCAGATACCGACTTCGGCGAGGTGGACCTCGGCATCGAGTTCCTCGGCGGGCACCTGCTGCTGCCGCTGCTGATCAGCGGCATGACGGGCGGGCACCAGGACGCGTTGCAGGTCAACGGGGTGCTGGCCCGCGCTGCGGCCGCGACAGGCGTGATGATCGGCGTGGGCAGCCAGCGGGCAGCCCTGGAAGATCCGGCCGTCGTCGGCTCCTACGCAGTGGTGCGCGAAGAGGCACCGGACGCCTTCGTGCTGGCCAACATCGGCATCAGCCAGCTCGTCGATCAGCCGGAGGGTCCAGCACTGCAGATAACGGACATCCTAGGAGCGATCGACATGGTGCGCGCGGACGCGCTGGCTGTGCACCTCAACTATCTCGAGGAGGTCGTGCAACCGGAAGGACAGACCAGGGCCAGGGGAGCCGCGCAGGCGCTCCGCGTGCTCTGCCGCGAACTGCCCATCCCCGTTATCGCCAAGGAAACCGGCGCGGGACTGTCCCGCGACGTGGCCCTCAGGCTGCGAGACCTGGGGGTGTGCGCGCTGGACGTCGGCGGCCGCGGCGGGACCTCGTTCGCGGCCATCGAAGCACGCCGCGCCGCCGCGGCGGGAGACGTGGTGCGAGCGTCCACCGGTCAGGCGTTCGCCCAGTGGGGCATCCCGACTGCTGCCAGCGTTGCCATGTGCTCGGACGTGCTGCCGACAATCGCCGTCGGGGGGGTCCGCAACGGCCTGGACGCCGCGCGCGCGCTCAGCCTGGGCGCTGTCGCCGTCGGCGTCGGCCGGCCGTTGCTCGAGCAGGCGCTGCTCGGCGCGGATGCTGTCCAGGACTGGATCGCGGCCTTTGCTCACCAGCTTCGCGCTGCCGCGTTCCTGGCCGGCGTTCCCTCGGTGCGGGCGCTGCCGTCGGCGCGTAGCTTCCTGCGCGGCGCCACCCGGCAGTGGCTCGACGAGCTTGCTGGCGACGTGCGGCGAGGAACGCAGCATGACTGAGGCCGCAATGACCGAGGCGAAAGGGCTCCCCGAACCCGAGGCGCGCGCACTGATCGCCGCCGCGTGCCGGGTGCTGCAGGCGACTGGCCAGGCCGACATGGTCTGGGGGCATGTGTCGGTGCGGGACGCCGATGGCCGCGGAGTGTGGCTCAAGGGATCAGGGCTGGGCTTCGACGAGGTGACCGAGGCCGACTGCGTGCTGTTGTCCTGGTCGGGGGACATCCTCGCGGGTACGGCCGGCAGGCACGTGGAATACGCCATCCATACCGAGCTGATGGCCGCGCGTCCGGATGTGGGCGGGATCGTGCACACCCATCCCCTGTACTCCGT
Source organism: Streptosporangiaceae bacterium (assembly GCA_050698875.1). Lineage (GTDB taxonomy): Bacteria > Actinomycetota > Actinomycetes > Streptosporangiales > Streptosporangiaceae > JAJYUU01. The sequence goes on from JBOHCP010000019.1 coordinate 15,790, forward strand.
CGCCTTCGCCTCGCTCGCCCGGCCGATGCGCGCCCTGTCGCACGAGGGGGCTCAGTTTGTGCCGCCCGACGTGCCCCGCTTCACCAAGACCGGAGACCTCATTAACAGCGCGGAACTCGGACGTGACCTGGCCAAGGTGCTCGGAGCCAGACCCGCGGTGCTCATGCCGAGGCACGGGATCGTGACGGTCGCGCCTAGCCTGGGCGAGGCCGTCGGCGCGGCCGTGCACCTCGAGCGCGCCTGCCAGCTTGAGCTGCTTGCCGGCCCCACGGCGCAGGGTAGCTCCGCTGCGGAGGCCGCTGGCAAGCGCGGTCGTGCACGCAACAGGTTCCGCGTCGCATGGGAGTACCTGGAACGAACGTCTCGGCACCCGTGATCTCGCCGGTTACCGCACGCGGCATCGCACAAAAATTTCATCGCTGACCTGCGTTGACCGCAACAGAATTTGATGCCAGAGTTGACCCATGTGACAGCAGGTCCCCCTTTCACGGGCTAGGGTCTTAGGAGAGCGAATGAGGCAGCGACTTTTCGCGGCGCTGGCCGCCATCGGCGGCATCAGCCTCTTGATCGCTGGATGCGGAGGATCGTCCAACTCCGCATCGTCGACGTCGGGCAGCAAGACTGTCCGGCTTATTCAGGGCGGCGGCCTCGACTTCAGCGACGCGGCTATCTATAAGGCCATGGCGCTGCTGAAGGCGGAGGGCTACAAGGTCTCGCTCGCCAACGTCGCCGACCCGACGACCGCGCTGCGATCTGTCCTCTCCGGCAAGGCGGACGTCTACCTGGGAGCTCCCGTGGAGGCTGCGACGGCGGTCGCCAACGGCGGCGCTCAGGTGAAATACATAGCATCGACGGCGCAGACATCGAATTACGAGATCATCGCGCTGCCGAAGTTCACGCTGCGCAATCTTGCCGGGGCAAAGCTGGCGACGGCCGGGCCGGGCACCGCAGGCCAGATCGTAGCCATCGCTGCGCTGCAGAAGCTCGGCATCGACTCGGCCGCCGTCGATCAGGTAACAGTCGGTGGCACCAGTGCCAGGGTGACGGCCATCCTTGCGGGCCAGGTGGACCTGGCGCCCGTGCTGGCGAATGACGCTGCGGCCGCCGTCGCGACCGGAAAGGTCAAGATCCTCGTCAACACAGGTACTGTCCTGGGCAACTACCTGCAGCAGGGCCTGATTGCCAGTAGCGCGTTCGCTGCCGACAAGCCCACGGCCCAGGCGACGGTGGACGCCTTCATCGAGGCCGAGCGCTGGGCCAACTCCAACGCGTCCGGCTACGTCAGCATGGCGAACGCTAACGACCTCGCGGGTGGCCTGACGAAAGGCGAGGAGCAGACCGCGTGGGCGCAGCTCAAGGCCGGGCACTTCTTCGCGGTCAACGGAGCGCTGTGCAGCCAGGCGATCAGCCAGACGCTGTCGTACTCGTACCTGACCCCCGGCGGCCTGACGAAGAGCAACACGCCTAAGGTCAGCGATTGGGTCAATCCCGACTATGTGAATACATACCTGACCTCACATGGCAAGTCAGCCGGTACCTGCTAGCCAGCCAGCCTGACCGGATCGGAGCGGGGCGGCAACGGGCGGTCGAGCGGACCGCCCGTGCCGGCTGTCTTCCGCAGCCAGCCGATTGCTGGCAGGGTGACTGAGACCAGGCGAAAGGTGGCCAGAACGTGCTGACGATCGAGCATCTGCAGAAGACCTACGGGCAGTCCACGGTGCCCGCGCTCGCAGACCTGAGCCTCGAGGTCCGGCCCGGCGAGCTCATCTCTCTGCTCGGGCCGAGCGGCTGCGGGAAGACCACAGTGCTTCGCATCGTCGGCGGGCTGCTGGAGCCCTCGGGTGGCCGGGTGCTGATCGACGGCAGACCCAGCTTCGGTCCCTCGCGGGAGAAGGCCATGGTGTTCCAGCTGTTCAACCTGTTCCCGTGGCGAACGGCCGAGGCCAACGTCGCTTTCGGGCTTGAAGCCCAGGGGATGAACAAAAGCGACCGGCTGCAGATAGCCCGGCAATACCTGCAGCTGGTCGGCCTGGCCGAGAAGGCAGCCTCGTACCCGTCGCAGCTTTCCGGCGGCCAGAACCAGCGGCTGGGGCTGGCCAGGGCGCTGGCTATCGAACCGAAGATCCTGCTGATGGACGAGCCCTTCGGCTCCCTGGACGCGCTCACCCGCGAGCACCTGCAGGCCATGCTCCAGGACATCTGCGCCGACCGGAATCTCACGATCCTGTTCGTCACCCACTCGATCGATGAGGCGATTTTGCTGTCGGACCGGATCGTGCTCATGACGACGCCGGGCCGCGTGATCGCTGATCATGAGGTCAGGCTGCCGAGACCGCGCACGGTCTACGACTGGCGGGCCACCCCGGTCTACAGCGAGCTGCGGTCGCAAATCTGGGACCAGTTGCAGGCGGAGCAGGCGGAGCAGGCGGAGCAGGCGGAGCAGGCGGGGCAGGCCGAGCCGGCCGAGAGCCGGTAGCCGATGGTGAGCATC
>JBOHCP010000020.1:0-18021 GCA_050698875.1 Streptosporangiaceae bacterium
ACCAGGCCCGACCTGGTCAGCGGAGATCGCCGAGGCGGTCGAGGCGGCGGTGCGGTCTGGCCGCGGCGCCGTGGTGGTGGTGCCCGACGGGCGCGACCTCCAGCGGGCCGACGCCGCGCTCGAGGGCCGGCTCGGACCCGGCCGGCACGTCGTGCTAGCGGCGAGCCTCGGCCCGGCCGAGCGCTATCGGCGGTGGATCGCGCTCGCGCGCGGCGAGGTGACCGTGGTCGCGGGCACCCGCTCGGCCATGTTCGCTCCGGTGGCGAACCTGGGCCTGGTCGTGCTGTGGGACGAGGGCGATGACCTGCACGCCGAGCTGCGTGCGCCCTACCCGCACGCCAGGGAGGTGCTCATGATGCGCGCCTACCTGAGCCGCAGCGCCGCGCTCGTCGGCGGATTCGCCCGGACCGCGGAGGCCGCGCTGCTTGTCGGCAGCGGCTGGGCGCGCCCGCTGGTCGCCGACCGGTCCGTGGTGCGGCAGCTCGCCCCTGCGGTGCAGCCCACTGGCACCGAGGCGGAGCAGGCGCGGGACGAGGCAGCCCGGTCAGCGCGGCTGCCCGGTGTCGCCCTGCGGACCGCGCGGACGGCCCTTGACGGCGGGCCGGTGCTGATCCAGGTGCCGCGGCGGGGCTACCTCGCCGCCGTCGCCTGCGAGCGATGTCACGCCATGGCCAGGTGCGACTGCGGCGGGCCCGCCCAGCTCGCCGCCCCCGGCACGCCGCTGCGCTGCGGCTGGTGCGGTTCGGCGGTCGGCCGCGGCTGCCGCAGCTGCGGGCACCAGGGCCTGCGCGCGGTTGTCACGGGCGCCCGCCGGACCGCCGAGGAGCTGGGCCGCGCCTTCGGCGCGGTGCCGGTCCGCACCTCGGGCGGCAGCACGGTACTTGACCGCGTCGGTCCCGAGCCTGCCATTGTCGTCGCGACGCCCGGCGCCGAACCAACCGCCGACGGCGGGTACAGCGCGGCGATCCTGCTCGACGGCTGGGTCATGCTGGGAGTGGCGAGTCTGCGGGCAGCGGAGGAAGCCCTGCGCCGGTGGATGAACGCGGCTGCGCTCGTCCGCCCGGCCGGCCAGGGCGGCAGCGTCGTGGTCGTGGCTGACGGCGCCCAGCGGGCCGTGCAGGCGCTTGTCCGCTGGGACCCGGTCACGTTCGCCGAGCGTGAGCTCGCGGAGCGGGCAGAGCTGAGGTTCCCGCCCGCGGCCCGGATGGCAGGTATCACCGGGTCACCTGAGGCGGTCGCCGCGCTGCTGGCGGCCACGAAGCTGCCGGCGAGGGCGCAGCTGCTTGGCCCGCTGCCCGTCCCCGGTGACCGCGCCAGCCCGGCACCTCCGCAGGTGCGGTACCTCGTGCGCGTTGCCCGCCCGCAGGGCGGCGAGCTGGCCCTGGCCCTGCGGAGCGGCCAGGCTGCGCGCAGCGCGGCCAAGGAGCCAGGCGCCGTCCGCGTTCAGCTCGACCCGGCGGCACTGGTCTGACTACGGTCCGCGGCTGCCTTAGGGTACATGGGTGACCAATTCACCGGGCAGCCAGCACGCGCGGTCGGCTGCGGGCCGCGGTGGGTCGGCCGAGCGTCAGGAGCGGCGCCTTCGGATGCCGCCCGTGCGGCTGGCGCCGCGTGCGGAACTGGCCGCAGCGGCCAGGGTGGTCCCCTTGCTGCGGGCGGCAGGGGAGCTGCGAGCGTGGCTCGCGGCGCATCCGGCGGTCGGGGCCGAGGGCCGACTCGACGGCGCCGACGCACTGGCGGCCGCCGATGCCCTGGAGCTCACCGGCGATGAGCTGGATGCGGCCTGGCAGGTGGTGGCCGCCGGCGACCCTGGCGCTGCCGAGGAGGCGGGCGAGCCAGACCTGGTTCCGCTGGCCACGGCGAGCGCCGAGGCAGTGCTGCGCGAGTGGGACGCGGCGCTGGCCGCGCTGCTGGCCGCCGAGGAGCTGGACGGACTGGCCACCGCGCTGTACACGGTGGGTACGCCGGTGCGGATTGACGCGCTGTTCGACGCCTACTCGGCCGCCGCGGGATCTGCCAGCCGGGCCACGTCAGGGCACGGGCAGCCGAGTGCCGACGAGGCCGCCGCGCTGTCGCACGCGCTGGAGACGCTCGCCGATCTCGGCGTGGTGGAGCTCGGGACCGAGGACAGCACCGGCGGCCTCACCGTGACACTGTCCCCGCTCGGCGTGTGGGGCGTGCATCGCCGTCTGCTTGACCAGGGCTGGCACGTGCCGGTACTCGGCGCGGCGGACCGGGACGGCGCCGTCGGCCTGCTCACGACGCTGGCGAGCTGCGATGCCGAGGACGGCGAGGCGAAGATCGGCGAATGGCTGGTGGGCCGCTCGGCGGAGCAGGCTGCGGTCGAGCTGATCGCGGCGGCGGCCGGCGGCACACCCGGGCTGCGCGGCGCCGCGTTCGCGGTGCTGGACCGGATCGGCACGCCAGCAGCCCCCGAAGTTCGTGCCGCCCTCCGCGAGCCGCTGCTGCGCGCGCACGCGGCGGTATGGCTGCACGAGCACGGCGAGCACGGCGAGGACGCCGAGCTGGGCCCGGCGGACCGTACCTGGCTGCTGGTCGACCTCGGCGCCGGCCTGCTCGAGGAGGCGGACCCGCGGGACGTGGTGGCGGAACTGCTGCCGGACGTGGCGCCTGATGCTCAGGCGGAAATCGTCGCGGGCCTGTGGCAGGTCAGGCACCCTGCCGTGATCGACCTGCTGACCACGCTGAGCGAGCATCATCCCGATGCGGGCGTCGCCAGGGCGGCGCGCAAGGCCGCATTCAAGGCGCGGTCCGCAGGGGCCGGACACGGGCCGGCGGATTCGTAGACTTGATCAGCCGGCTGCCTGCGCGACCCGGCCGGCCGCGACGGCGCCCTAGCCTGGAGGAACTAGTGAGCATCAGGCCCATCCGCATGTTCGGCGATCCCGTGCTGCGAACCCGGGCAGAGCCAGTCACCAGCTTCGACGCGGAGCTGCGCAAGCTGGTGAAGGACCTCACCGACACGATGATGGACGCGCCGGGAGCCGGGCTGGCCGCTCCGCAGATCGGCGTGGGCTTGCGGGTCTTTACCTACTACCTGGACGACGTGATCGGCCACCTGATCAACCCGGCCCTGGAGCTCTCGGCGGAGATCGAGGTGGACGACGAGGGCTGCCTGTCCTTCCCCGGCCTGTCCTATCCGACGGCGAGGTCTCTCGGCACAGTGGCGACGGGCTTCACCATGCATGGCGAGCCCATCACGCTGACTGGCACCGGTCAGCTGGCCCGGTGCATACAGCACGAGACCGACCATCTCGACGGTGTGCTGTTCATCGATCGGCTCGATCCGGTCCAGCGCAAGCTGGCGATGAAGGAGATCCGGGCGTCTGAGTGGTGGGGGGAGCCTGTGCCCTTGGTCAGGCTCTCACCGCACCCGACACGGGGCAAGGCGTTCTAGCGCATGCGCCTGGCCTTCGCCGGCACGCCCGCCGCAGCCCTGCCCACGCTGGACGCGCTGCTGACATCCCGGCACGAGGTGGCGGCGGTAATCAGCAGGCCGGACGCCAGGGCGGGCCGCGGCCAGCTCCTCGGGCCGAGCCCGGTGACCCGGCGGGCGGCAGCGGCGGGCGTCGAGGTGCTGCGGCCTGGCCGGCCGGGCGACCCGGACTTCCTCGACCGGCTGCGTGAGATCGGCCCGGACTGCTGCCCGGTGGTCGCCTACGGGGCGCTGCTCCCGCAGTCGGCGCTCGGCATCCCCGAGCACGGCTGGGTCAACCTGCACTTCTCGATCCTGCCGGCCTGGCGGGGTGCGGCGCCAGTCCAGCGCGCGATACTGCACGGCGACGACGTGACCGGCGCGACTACCTTCAGGATCGTCAGGGAACTGGATGCGGGACCGGTCTTCGGGCTGCTGACCGAGCCGATCAGGCCGTCGGACACGGCTGGCGACCTGCTTGACCGCCTCAGCACCGCCGGAGCGGATCTCATGGTGGCCACGCTGGACGGGATCGAGTCGGGTGAGCTGGCGGCGCGCGACCAGCCGCCGCACGGCGTGAGCCTGGCACCCAAGGTCACCCCGGCCGACGCGAGGGTCGACTGGCGCACGCCGGCCATGGCGATCGACAGGCTCATCAGAGCCTGCACGCCGGGGCCAGGAGCGTGGACCGAACTGGATGGAGTGCGGATCAAGTTGTGGCCGGTCAGGCTGGCTGGCGCCGACGGCGGATCGCTCGCCGCTGGGGAGGTCGGCGCGCTGCGGGACCGGGTGCTTGTCGGCACCGCGACGGTGCCTGTCGTGCTCGGTGACGTCCAGCCGGACGGCAAGCGCCGGATGTCGGCCGCCGACTGGGCTCGCGGTGCCCGGCTCGGCGGGCGGTCGGCCGTGCTGGGCTGAGCGGGCGGGCTGAGATGGCGGGGACCGCGGCCGCGACCGGGCACCAGGGCAAGCCGCCCGGCCGGCGGCCTGGCCGCGACCCGGCCCGGCGGGTGGCGCTCGATGTGCTGCTGGCCGTGGCGGCGCGGGACGCCTACGCGAACCTGCTGCTGCCGCGGCTGCTCGCGCGGCGGCGGCTGGCCGGGCGGGACGCTGCGCTCGCCACCGAGCTGAGCTACGGGACGCTGCGCGGCCGCGGCACCTACGACGCCATCCTCGGCGTCTGCACCGACCGGGATCTCGACTCGCTCGACCCGGTGGTGCGCGAAGTCCTCCGGCTGGGCGCGCATCAGCTGCTGGCCACCAGGATCCAGCCGCACGCGGCCGTCGCTACCTCCGTGAACCTGGTGAAGGACGCAGCCGGGCCGCGGCCCGCCGGCCTGGTGAACGCGGTGCTGCGGCGGGTAGCCACCAGGGACCTGACCGGCTGGCTGGGCATCGTCGCGCCAGCGCGAGACGCGGACCTGGCGGGCTACCTCGCGGTGCGGTACAGCCATCCGCGCTGGGTGGTCGAGGCGCTGTCGGCGGCGCTCGGCGAGGCCGGGGACGGGAGCATGCCGGAGACGGAGGCGATGCTTGCCGCCGACAACGAGCGGCCGGCGGTGCACCTGTGCGCGCCGCCCGGCCTCGCCAGTCGCGACGAGCTGACGGCAGCCGGCGGCGCTCCCGCCCGGTGGTCTCCGTTCGGCGCGTACCTGACTGGCGGCGACCCGGCCGCCATCCGCGCCGTTGCTGACGGCCGGGCCGGAGTGCAGGACGAGGCCAGTCAGCTCGCCGCGCTCGCGCTCACGCGCGTCCCTGTGACCGGGCCTGACGCGTCGTGGCTCGACGTATGCGCTGGTCCCGGCGGCAAGTCCCGGCTGCTCGCCAGCCTCGCCGCCGGGTCGGGGGCCAGGCTGGTCGCGGCGGAGATACGGGAGCACCGCGCGCGGCTGGTTGCCTCTGCGGTGGCCAGGACCGGATCATGTCGTGTCGTCATCGCCGACAGCACCCGGCCTGCGTGGCAGCATGGCCGCTTCGACCGGGTGATCGCCGACGTGCCGTGCTCCGGCCTCGGCGCGCTGCGGCGCAGGCCCGAGGCTCGCTGGCGCCGATCGCCCGCCGATATCACGGCGCTGGGCCGGCTGCAGCGTGACCTGCTCGGCGCCGCGCTGGACGCCGCCCGCCCCGGCGGCGTGGTCGGCTACGTGACGTGCTCGCCGCACCTGGCCGAATCCCGCGACGTGGTCACCGACGTGCTCGCGCGCCGCGGTGACGCATCGGTGCTCGACGCTGCGGCGGCGCTGACGGGCGTGCCCGACATCCGCTGCGGGCCGGCCGGGCGCTATGCGCAGTTCTGGCCGCACCGGCATGGCACCGACGCCATATTCCTGGCGTTGCTGCGGCGGCGCTGACAGGTCGCGAGGCTACCTCGATGTCTGGATTCCGAGTGTCATCGTGCGGCTGATACCAGATCGACCGGCACCCCCTTGGCGCGGCAGCCTCCCTTGACCTCAGCGAACTCCATCTTGAAACCCGAGAAACAGCGACACTTGAACTCGGCAGCAAAGACAAGGCGGGCCGGATGACTGGATTTCGTATCCGCCACCCCGCAAGCGTGGCCGCAGGACTGGCAGTGGGTCCGGCGATGGGCGGCGCGGCGTATGGGGGCTGGGTTGCCAGTTCGGCTGGCCAGCAGGATTCCCGCCAGGTGTCAGCGGTCGAGGCGGCATTCAGCCACGCCGTACAGGCCGACCAGTCCTTTGGCTCACCGCCGGCGGCTTACCAGGCGAGCGTCACGGCTGCAATCCGTGCTCACCGGCAGGCGTTCGCCATCCCGGCAGCCGAGCATCGTCAGCTCCTCGCAGCAGGAACGGCGGCGATCGCCCGGTACTTCAGCTCAGCGCAGGCATCCGCCGAACAGACCCACCTCAACGACGGGCTGGCGCTCGACTCTGACCCGAACATCATCAACCTCGGCTCAGGTGTCTCGCAGGTGAGATTCCTTCACGTTACGGTCACCGGAGCACGAGCGACCGTCGAAGCGGACGTCACGGTCTGGGCGAAATCGGAGGCGCGCCAGGCCACAGCGGGCCCCTGGCTGATGACGGACCCTGTCAACATCGTGGACGACAAGGCCAGCCTGGCACTCAGGCGGTCTGGCACGTGGCAGGTGACGTCGCTTCCAGGGTCTTTCGTGCCCGGATATGGTCTGTGAGATTCGGGTGAGTCGCAGTCTGCCCGCTTCAACGACTACGTGACGTCGCGCCCAGGCTGATACCGCATCCGGGCGAGTCAACACTCGGTATCAGATGTAGAAAACCTCACTTGATCTGTCGCTTTTAATAAAGAACGGTCAGCCAGTCAGTTCCCGCACTGTCTGGCCTGCGACCCGGCGGGAGCCGAGGTCGGCGCGCCTGCCCTGCGCGTATCCCGCGCCGTAGCCACTGCCGCTGTAGGTCACCCGCGCGGTTCTGGTCTGCGGGTAGGCGCGCGCGACCTCGTGGCGGATCACCACCGCACGGTCGGCGAGCACGAGTGCCGCGTGTCCGGGCTCTCCGCCGCCGCCGCCGCCGCTGCCGGCGGACTGCTCGGCGTTCTGCTCCGCTGCCCGGACCCTGGCGATCACGGCAGCGGCGAACCCGAGCAGCCAGCTCCGGCGCCAGGCCCGGACGCTGCCAGTGCCTGCTGCGCCCGTCGCGACCGGTACCTGCGCTGCCACCAGGCCGTGCCACATCTGCACCAGCACCGACGTGTACAGCAGGTCGGCTCGCTCGATGTCGGACGCGAAACCGAACACGTGCACCCGCTGCCCCGCCGGCGACGGCAGCAGGATGCACTGGCAGCGCAGCGCCGCGGCCAGCCCGCACAGCAGGTGAGCCTGCATCCTGGCCCACGGGTTGTACAGCTGCACGATCCGGTTGTCCGGCCGGTCCGTCTCCGGCCGCCGCGCAGCCAGCAGCGCCCGGTCGATGCCGTACTTGGCCATCAGCTCCGCGGCCTTGGCCGTCAGCGCCTGCGCCTCGGCGACGGTGACCCCCGCGGCCTCGGCCTTGGCCAGCAGCTTGCGGACCCGGTCCAGCAGGCGGTCGGGCGTCTCGCTGGCCGTGGTCGCGTTCGGTGCGGGCATCGCGTGCCTCCCTGTCGGCGCCGGGTGCGCGTCTCGAACCTAGCGGCCAGCACTGACAGCGCGAGCCACCTCGCCGCGCGATGCGGACGGCCGCTGCCGGCTGAACCGGCGTTCCCTAGAATCAGCGTCAGGATGAGCATTCAGATGGCCCCAAGCCTGCTGGCAGCCGACTTCGCCCGGCTCGCGGACGAGGCGTACGCGGTCGCCGACACGGCCGACTGGCTGCACGTGGACGTCATGGACGGACATTTCGTACCGAACCTCACCATTGGCCTGCCCGTTGTCGAGGCGCTGGTGCGACACACCCGGTTGCCGCTCGACTGCCACCTGATGATCGAGAATCCCGATCGCTGGGCGCCGGGGTACGCCGAGGCGGGGGCGCGTAGCGTGACCATCCACGCCGAGGCCGCGACGGCGCCGATCCGGACGCTGCGGGCCATCCGGTCGGCGGGCGCCCGGGCCGGGCTGGCCTTCAACCCGGCGACCTCGGTGCAGCCGTACGCGGACCTGCTGCCGGAGATCGACATGGTGCTGCTGATGACCATCGAGCCCGGCTTCGGCGGCCAGGAGTTCATGGACTACCTGCTGCCGAAGATCAGTAACGCCAGGGAACTGATCCGCGCGCACGGCGGCGAGATCTGGCTCCAGGTAGACGGCGGCGTGAGTGAAGAGACGATCGGGCGCTGTGCCGAGGCGGGCGCTGACATGTTCGTCGCTGGCTCGGCAGTCTTCGGTGCCGAGGATCCGGCGGAGGCGGTCAGCATGCTGCGCCAGCTGGCCGTGACTGGCGCCGCGGCGGCAGCGGACGGGCGGATCGGCGGCCATGGCTAGCCGACCCCCCGACTGGCCGGCGGGCAGGCCGGCGTGACTCGCGGCGGCGAAGCCGAAGAGCGCGCCGAAGTCCGGCTGACCAACCTGGACGAGGAGCTCTTCGATGGCGCGCAGGCGACCAAGCGGGACCTGGTCGACTATCTGGACGCCGTGCGCGAGCTGTTCCTCCCGGTCCTGACCGACCGGCCGCTGTCGGTGATCAGGGTGCTGCGCGGCCAGCAGCCGTTCATGCAGAAAAACGTGCCGACGTACACGCCGGACTTCGTGCGCACGGTGACGGTCTGGGCCGAGAGCTCGCGCCGTGAGGTGTCCTACGCGCTCTGCAACGACCGGCGGACGCTGCTGTGGTTCGCCAACCAGCGGGCGATCGAATACCACCCCACGCTGGTGCGCGCCGACCGGTGGGACAGCCCGGATTTCCTGGTGCTGGACATCGACCCGCCGCCAGACGGCCCGTTCGACGTGGTGGTGCAGGCAGCCGAGCTCGTGCGCGAGGCGCTGGTGTCGGCGGGCCTGGCGGGAGCGGTGAAGACCAGCGGCGCCAAGGGCGCGCACGTGTTCGTGCCGCTGGCGGATGGACAGACGAGTGCGGACGCGGCGGCGGCGACCAGGGCTATCGCGGCCAGGGCGGAGCGGCTCGCGCCCGACCTCGCGACCACGGCGTTCGTCAAGGCCGACCGCGGCGGGAAGGTCTTCCTGGACGCGACAAGGGCAGGCGGCGCGACGGTGGTCGCGGCCTACAGCCCGCGCGCCCGGCCGGGAACGCCGGTATCATTCCCGGTCGGCTGGGATGACCTGGCGGAGTTGCGACCCGCCGACTTCACCATCAAGACGGCGGCCGGGCTGCTGCGCGGCCGGGACGCCTGGGCTGACTCGCTGCCCCGACCGCAGCGGCTACCAGGCGAGCTGGTCGCGGAGGGACACGAGATCCCGATCGCGCGGGTGGCGGCTATGCATGAAGGCAAGCGCCGGGCCAGGGCGCGCCGCGATGGAGGCTCCGCGGCCGGTTAGTTAGCGAACCGGGCTTGGCGGATTTGCCGGCGCTCTGCCCATGGGCGGCCTGACACCCTCGTCAGCGGGTGGCGGATCGTCGGCTTCGGTGAGTAGCACTGCGCCAAGGAAGACCTGGCGGTTAACGCTCTGGTAACGGGATGGTTTCGGCCCTTGGTGCTTAATGTCTAGACGTTCTAGCTTAGTTACTGATGGGTCACTCGTGCTGTATGGTGTCCAGTCACCGGCGGGACACACGTGCTGTCTGGTGTCGCGCATCAGCTCATTAGGGTGCATTAGTGCGAAAGGGGTCATAGGGCATGAGATTGGGTTACAGAGCGGGCTGGGTAGGTCTGGCGGCCGTCGTCAGCCTGACGGCTGCGGCCTGCGGATCGTCGGCCGCGCCGACGACGTCAGGCGGCTCGAACACGATTCCCAAGGGGCTGAGCATCAGCTCCTTTAACGTTGACATCGCCTCGACGATGTCCAGCCTCAAGCCGCTGACGAAGTTCGCGACCAAGGGAGCCAACAGCCTGCAGGTCGGTGTGATCCTGCCCGACACCACGTCGTCGACGCGGTACGTCGACTTCGACGCGCCGTACCTGAACGATGCGTTTGCCGACGCCGGGTACACCCAGGCGCAGTACCGGATCGACAACGCCCAGGGCAGCGACGCGACCGAGCTGGACGACGCGACCGCGGACATCAACCTGGGCGCCAAGGTCCTCATCATGGACCCGCTCGATGGCCCGACGGGCGTGGCGATCGCGAAGCTTGCCGAGTCCAAGGGCGTCACCATGATCAGCTACGACCGCGCCACCTTCCAGGGCACGAAGACCTACTACGTCAGCTTCGACAACCAGCTCGTGGGTCAGCTGATCGGCCAGGGCTTCCAGTCCTGCGTTTCGTCCGAGGGCATCCACAACGCGAAGGTCTTCGTCCTGAACGGCGGCGAGGACACCGACCCCAACGCCATCTCGTTCGCTGACGGCTACAACAAGGTCGTCTGGAGCCAGGCGGCCAAGTCGGTCAACGCGGGCGCGACCAACAGCTCCGGCATGTCGCTGGTTGGCGAGAACTTCGCCCCTGGCTGGGACAACACCAAGGGCGGCACCATCTTCCAGCAGGAGTACACCGCCAACCCGTCGATCAACGCCACCATCGAGGCCAATGACGGGCTCGCCAACGCGGTGATCACTGACCTCATCTCGGACGGCGTCAAGCCCGGAACGATTCCGACCACCGGGCAGGACGCCACGGCCCAGGGCATGGCCTGGATCCTCGAGGGCTACCAGTGCGGCTCCGTGTACAAGGCGATCTACAAGGAGGCCCAGGACGCCGTGTCCATGGCCACGGTCCTGCTGGCCGGCGACACGCCGCCTGCCGCTCTGCTGAACGGGACGACCACCGACCCGGCCGACTCGAGCATCAGCGAGCCGGCGTCCCTGCTGACCCCGGTGTGGGTGACCAAGGCAAACATGGAGTCGACGGTCGTCAAGGACGGCTTCGACACCGCCTCGGCCATCTGCACGATCGCTGGTGCTAGCGTCTGCTCCGCGAACGGGATCCAGTGATGATCTGACCCTCGGGAACCGCCATGACGGGGTTCTCGAACGCTCCTCCCCAACCGGGGTTGGCGGACCTTCCAGCAGGGCGGGTCCACCAGCCCCGGACGGCACGGGCGGCAGGGGCGCAGCGTGGCAATGCCCTGCGGGTGCCGGGATACCGAGCGCCGGGGGTCCAACCTAGGCAAGGCTACTGACGGTTCTTCACTATGACTGAGACGAACGAGGCCCCGGAAGGCGTGAGCCGCGGCGGGGACGGGGTGGAACCCCTGCTGAGGCTGCGCGGCATCGACAAGCTGTTCGGGCCGGTGCAGGCGCTCTACGGGGTGAACCTTGATCTGCCCGCGGGCCAGGTGACCGGCCTCTGCGGGGACAACGGTGCAGGGAAGTCCGTGCTCACCCGCTGCATTGCCGGGGTGCACCAGCCGGACCATGGGCAGATCTACTTTGATGGGCGACCGGTACACATTCGCAGCGCTAGGGATGCCGCCGCGCTGGGGATCGAGACCGTCTACCAGGACTTGGCACTCGCCGACAACCTGGACATCGTCCAGAACATGTTCCTCGGTCGGGAGCGGCTGCGCCGCGGCCTGCTCGACGAGGACTCGATGGAGCGCCAGGCGGCCGAGACCCTGAGCACCCTGCGGGTGACCACGGTGCGCTCGATCCGACAGCCAGTCGCCTCGCTCTCGGGAGGTCAGCGGCAGGCGGTGGCGGTGGCCAAGGCGGTGATGTGGAACTCCAAGTTGGTGCTGCTGGACGAGCCCACCGCCGCCCTCGGGGTGGTGCAGACCGGCACGGTGCTTGACCTGGTCAAACGGCTCCGGGACCGCGGCTTGGCCGTGATGATGATCTCCCACAACCTCAACGATGTCTTCGAGGTCGCGGACCGGATCGCCGTGCTGCACCTGGGGCGGATGGTGGCCGAGGGGCCGGCTGCGGGCTTCGACCGGCAGAGCGTGGTGGAGTACATGACGACGGGTACCTCCAGCGGGCGGCCGTTCGAGCCCGCCGGATCCGCCAGTGGCGGGGGCTGAGCCCTATGGCCCGGATCGGGAAATCCCCGTGACGGCGGATTCCGGCGAAGCCCCGATCGGGACGGCGGACGTCGGGACGGTGGTCGACCACACAGCTGCCCCCGCGGCCGACGTCCCACCCGAGATCCTCGCCCAGTCGCTTGGCAAGTACCTCCGGGGCTGGTGGCAGCAGGTCCGCAGTGGCAACAGCGGTGTCCTGCCCGTGATCCTGGCCATGGTGATAGTCGCCGTCACCTTCGAGATCGTGACCCCCGAGCACGCCTTCCTGCGGCCAAGCAACCTCGTCTATATCTTCGGGCTGAGCACCGTGTACATGGTGCTGGCGATCGCCGAGACAGTGGTCCTGCTCATCGGCGAGATCGACCTCTCGATCGGCGCGGTCGCGCTTTTCGGCGGGGTGATCGCCTTCAAGCTGGTCCAGCAGCCCGGGCCGGCCTGGCCGTGGTGGGCAGCGATGCTCGCCGCTCTCGCTGGCTGCGGCCTGGTCGGCGCCGTCCAAGGGACGCTGACTGCCCGGCTCAAGATCCCATCCTTCGTCGTGACCCTGGGCGGGTTCCTGCTTTTCTCGGGAATCCTCGTCATCGTCCTCGGCGGGGCCGACGGCAACGTGAACCTCAACTCTTCGGTGCCCAACCAGCGCGTCATCTACAACATGGTTCAGGGACTGATCGCCCCCGTTGTCGGCTGGGTAGCCCTGGCGGTGGTGGTCGTGGCTGCCGGCACGGCCCTCTGGCTGCGCGCGGCCGCGCGGCGACGCGACGGCCTGGTGGCTCCCCCGGTCAGCCTGACAGCAATCAGAATCGCTCTCGTGGCGCTCGTCGGGGTCGCTGTAGTGCTGATCTGCACCGTCAACCGCGGAACCTCCCTGGTCAAGGTGGACGGGGTTCCGTGGGTGATCCCGATCGTCCTCGTCGTCCTTGGCGCCTGGACGCTCCTGCTCCAGCGGACCCGCTTCGGCCGCTACGTCTATGCCATCGGCGGCAACCCCGAAGCCGCCCGCCGGGCCGGCGTCCGCCTCGCCGCCATCCGCACCTGGGCCTTCGCGTTGTGCTCGGCGACCGCGGGCCTCGGCGGCGTACTGCTCGGTTCGTTCTTCTTCGGTGAGTACAGCACCAATACGGCCGACCCCGGCCAGCTCGTCCTGTACGCGGTCGCCGCCGCGGTCATCGGCGGGACCAGCCTGTTTGGCGGCCGGGGTAAGGCAGTCCACGGTGTTCTCGGCGGCCTCCTCATCGGCGGAATCGCCTACGGCGTGTCCCTTCTCAGCCTGGGTCAACTGGCCACGCCGCTGGAATACATCGTGCCGGGCGGCGTGCTTCTCGGCGCGGTGCTGGTTGACGTGCTGTCACGGCGCGGGACCGGGAGCGTGACCCGTGTCTGATGTCCCCATGACCGCCGACCCAGGCGAGACCCCGACCGGGACGGCGGACGCCAGGACGGCTGTCGACCTCACCGCCGCCCCCAAGGTCGCCGCGGCCGACGTCCCACCCGAGATCCTCGCCCAGTCGCTTGGCCAGTACCGCCGGGCCTGGTGGCTCCGGGTCCGCAGTGGCGACAGCGGTGTACTGCCCGTGGTCCTGGCCATCGTGGTGGTCGCGGTCAGCTTCCAGATCGCGAATGGAAAGTTCCTGTCGTCGCAGAACCTGGTCAACCTCTTCGAGCAGAGCACCGTGTACATGGTGCTGGCGATGGCTGAGATCTTCGCCCTGCTCCTCGGCGAGATCGACCTCTCCGTCGGCCTGGTCATGGGGCTTGGCAGCGTCGTGGTCGCCGAGCTTGTGCAGCCGACCGGCGCGGACTTCCCGTGGTGGGCGGCGATCATCGCGGCGCTGCTCGCCTGCTCTGTGGTTGGCGCCATCCAGGGATGGCTCGTGGCCCGGCTGAAGATGCCGTCGTTCATTGTCACTCTCGGCGTGCTGCTGATCCTGGAGGGCGTTGCGATCATCGTCCTCCGCGGGGCGCTCGTCGGCATCGGCAACTCCCGGTTCACCAACGAGGTCGTCCTCTACAAGATCTTCTGGGGGCACTTCAGCCCGGTGGTCGGCTGGATCTTGCTGGCCGTGCTGGTCGCAGCCGCTGCCACAGGGCTGTGGCTGCGCGACGTCCGCAAGCGCCGCAGCGGCCTGGAGACTCCGCCGCGCAGCCTCACCGCCATGAAGATCGTCCTCATGGCGGCGGCGGGAGTCGCGGTCGTCGCCATCTGCAACGTCAACCGAGCCCACTTCGGGACGATCGAGGGGGTTCCCTACATCATTCCGATCGTCCTTGTCGTGCTCGCCGCCTGGACGGTCCTGCTGCAGCGAACCCGCTTCGGCCGGTACGTGTACGCCATCGGCGGCAACCCCGAGGCGGCGCGGCGAGCCGGGGTCAGCCTGCCCGCCATCCGTATCCGGGCCTTCGTCCTCGCCGCCCTGACCGCTGGGATCGCCGGCGTGCTGTTCGCCTCGTGGCAGGTCTCGCTGACCACCAACATCATCAAGACCGCCAACAGCTACGTGCTGCTGGCGATAGCCGCGGCGGTCATCGGTGGCACCAGCCTCTTCGGCGGCCGGGGCAAGACCATCCACGGCATACTGGGCGGCCTTGTCATCGGCGGCATCTACAATGGCCTCTACCTGCTCGGCGTGTCGAGCCAGTGGATTGACGTCGTGGTCGCCGCGGTGCTGCTCGCGGCGGCGACCGTCGATGTGCTCTCGCGCCGGGGCGCGCCGCGCCTGGCATGACCTCAGCGGAGGCCACTTCCCTGGCGGGCAGTACGTGCTGTGCTCCGTCGCCCGCGGCGTCTTCGGCGCGATGAGCGTGTTCGGGGCCGGGCCGGATTCTCGGCGCCGTGCGGCTCGCTGCGGAATACCCCGCATGGCACACTAGTTACTCGCAGTTGACGTGCTCCGGGGTCGGTGAAACTCCGAACCGGCGGTGACAGTCCGCGACCCGGCCGAATCCATCGGCCGGCTGACCCGGTGGGATTCCGGGACCGACGGTAAAAGTCCGGATGGGAGGCGGCACGTGCGCGATGGCGGCCAGCCGCGGTTACCCGAACCCGGTACCCCAATCGCGAGTGCGCGGCCAGCGCATCCCCGGAGCCCGTGACTAGGGCCAAGGCCCAGGAGGGGCTCCGGAGGAGGACGCGGTGTTCACCGGGATTGTGGAAGAGCTTGGCGAGGTCGTCAGCCTGGACGCCGACGGCGCCTTCGGCCGGATCCGGATTCGCGGACCGCTGGTCACCGCGGGCGCGGCCCGCGGCGACTCGATCGCCATCAACGGGGTGTGCCTGACCGTCACCGCCACCACCGACGGCGAGTTCACCGCCGACGTGATGGGCGAGACCCTGGCCCGGTCCAGCCTTGGCGGGCTGCACGCCGGAGCCGCCGTCAACCTGGAACGGCCGCTGCACCCGGACGGCAGGCTCGGCGGTCACCTCGTGCAGGGCCATGTCGACGGGACTGGCACCATCGTCGGCAGGGAGCCCGCCGGGGCGTGGGAGACCGTACGGATCACGATTCCCGCCCAGCTAGCCCGTTACGTCATTCAAAAGGGATCGGTGGCAGTCGACGGAATCAGCCTCACCGTATCGGCGCTCGGCGAGGGCGGTGGCCCGGCGGGCGATCCGTGGTTCGAGGTCAGCCTGATCCCGGAGACCCTCGCGCGCACCACCCTCGGCAGCAAGCAGCCGGGCGAGGTGGTCAATCTCGAGGTCGACATGATCGCCAAGTACGTGGAGCGACTGCTCGAGGGGAGGACGCCATGAGCCAGGGCGGTCGGGAGCTGATGGCCGGCGTCCCGCTCGACGACGTGGCGCGCGCGGTGGCCGATGTCGCTGCGGGCCGCCCCGTCCTGGTGGTCGACGACCTGGACCGGGAGAACGAGGGCGACATCATCTTCGCGGCCAGCAAGGCGACGCCCGAGCTGCTGGCCTTCGCCATTCGGTACACCAGCGGCGTCATCTGCGCGCCGATGACCGGCGAGATGCTGGACCGGCTCCAGCTCCCGCTGATGACCAGCCAGAACGCCGAGCGGATGCGCACGGCCTTCGCCATCACCGTGGACGCCCGCGACGGCGTGACCACCGGCATCTCCGCGGCCGACCGGGCGCGGACCATCAGGACGCTGGCGGACTCGGCCACCGAGCCTTACGAGATCGTGCGGCCCGGGCACGTCTTCCCGCTCCGGTACACGCCAGGCGGCGTGCTGCGGCGGCCCGGACACACCGAGGCAGCGGTCGACCTGGCCAGGCTGGCCGGGCTGACACCGGCCGGGGTGCTTGCCGAGATCGTCAACGACGACGGCACCATGGCCAGGCTGCCCAGGCTGCGGGAGTTCGCCGACGAGCACGGCCTGGCACTGATCTCCATCGAGCAGCTGATCGCCTACCGAAGGCAGCACGAGCGGGTGGTGGACCGGGTCGTGGAAACCACGCTGCCCAACGAGTTCGGCGAGTGGCGGGCGGTCGGCTACCAGAACTCGGTCGACGGGACCGAGCACCTCGCGCTCGTGCTCGGCGACCTGACCGCACCCGGACGCGACCCGCTGGTGCGGATGCACTCCGAGTGCCTGACAGGCGACGTGTTCGGGTCGCACCGGTGCGACTGCGGCACCCAGCTCGAGGCGGCCATGGCCGCGATCGCGGCCGAGGGCCGGGGCGTCGTGCTCTACCTGCGCGGGCACGAGGGCCGCGGCATCGGGCTGCTGTCCAAGCTGCGTGCCTACCTGCTCCAGGACGGCGGCGCCGACACCGTGGACGCCAACACCGAGCTCGGCCTGCCGGTGGACGCACGGGAGTACTCCACCGGCGCGCAGATGCTCACCGATCTCGGCGTGTACTCGCTGCGGCTGCTCACCAACAACCCTGCCAAGGTCGACGGGCTGGCCGGCTTCGGCACCACGGTCACCGGGCGAGTCAGCCTGCCCTCCCTGCCGACGGCGCACAACCTGCGCTACCTGACCGCCAAGCGGGACCGCCTCGGCCATCAGATCGACAACCTCCCGGTCACCGGCGAGGTCAGCTCGGGGCCGCCCGCCTCCGCGGTGAGCCTGCGGTGAGCGTGCCATGAGCGGCGAGGGCCGTCCGGCCGGCCAGCCGGTGGACGCGGCCGGCCTGCGCATCGCGATGGCGGCCGCGCGGTGGCACCCCGAGATCACCGACCAACTGCTGGCCCGCGCGGTGGCGGCCGCCCGGGCCTGCCGGGCGGGCGAGCCGCTGGTCGTGCGCGTGCCCGGCGCGGTCGAGCTGCCGGTGGTCGCGGCCGAGCTGGCCAGGCGGCACGACGCGGTGGTGTGTCTCGGCGCCGTCATCCGGGGCGGCACGCCGCACTTTGACTGCGTGTGCGACGCGGTGACGTACGGCCTGGCCCGGGTCGCGCTCGACACCGGGACCCCGGTCGGCAACGGCGTGCTCACCTGCGACACGCTCCAGCAGGCCAGGGACCGCAGCGGTGCGGAGGGCAGCGCCGAGGACAAGGGCTGGGATGCGGCGGTGGCCGCGCTGGAAACGGCCGTCACCCTGCGCTCCCTTCGGGCGTAACGCCGTCGGCGTGGCCGGCCCGCCGGGCGCGGGCGCGGCCGCTTGAGGGCAAGAAGATCGCGCAGGATCGGGGGAGCGGGAGTCGTGGTCCGAGCCGATCATCCCGAGCCGACTGCGGGCGGCGATCGCGCGGATCAACCCCGAGTTGCCGGCCAGCGCCGCCGAGGAAGCATTGAAGGCGGTGCTGTCACCGAAGTCGCGCGATGCCAAAGCCGAGAACTTCCGGGTACACGACCATCGCAAACGGCATGCCGTTGACGTAAAGCACGACGTCGAACAGGCGCTTATGCTCCCCGTCGGTCACGACGACCTGGTTCACCGCGAGGAAGTCCTTCGCAGACGGGTCGGCGCAGCCGATCAGCCGGATCACCGGGTTGTGCTCCGCCCCGTGCTCGTCGGCGTAGACGACGTTATGGATCCCCTCGGTCAGATACCGGCGGTGCGCAGCAACGGGCACGCCAATGCCATGTAGCCGTATGTCCCCGGGTGG
The DNA here is from genome assembly GCA_050698875.1 of Streptosporangiaceae bacterium. Classification (GTDB taxonomy): domain Bacteria; phylum Actinomycetota; class Actinomycetes; order Streptosporangiales; family Streptosporangiaceae; genus JAJYUU01. The sequence goes on from JBOHCP010000020.1 coordinate 17,937, forward strand.
GGCGTCGCGCGGGCGCGAAATGTCCGGGCTGGTGCGGCCGGGGTCGCTGCCGGCCGGTGGTTGCGGCGGGCGGATCGGCCTGATG